>CABUCP010000674.1 GCA_902490055.1 uncultured Klebsiella sp.
TTCTGCGTCCATCAAGTCGTTAAGGAGACGCATTATGTTATTCGACCACTATTCTCTGCAGGCTCTGCCGCTGAAAAACCGTATCGTGATGCCGCCGATGACACGTTCTCGTGCCGGGGCCGGTGATGTTGCTACCGAGCAGATGGCGGAGTATTACGCTCAACGCGCCAGCGCGGGTTTAATTATCAGCGAAGGTACGCAGATTAGCCAACAGGGCCAGGGTTATGCCTGGACGCCGGGCATCTATAATGAAGAGCAGGTAGCCGGCTGGAAAAAAGTCACCGCTGCAGTGCACAAGGCGGGCGGCAAGATTTTTGCCCAGCTGTGGCACGTCGGCCGCGTCTCCCATACCGTACTGCAGCCGGGCCAGGCCGCGCCGGTCTCCTCTTCCGCCATTCAGGCTGAAGGCGTAAAAGTGTTTGTTGATGTTGAAGGCCGCGGCCCGGAAAACGGCGTCGGAGAAATGGTACAGCACTCGATGCCGCGCGCGCTGACCCGTGAAGAGATCCCGGCTATCGTCGAGCAATATGCCCAGGCTGCACGCAACGCAATCGCCGCCGGTTTCGACGGCGTGGAACTGCACGGCGCGAACGGTTATCTGATTAACCAGTTTATCGACTCCCGTGAAAACCAGCGTACCGATGAGTACGGCGGCTCGCTGCACAATCGTCTGCGGTTTTTGAAAGAAGTCGCCCAGGCCGTTGCCGATGCGATTGGTAAAGAGAAGCTCGGCATCCGCCTGGCGCCGCTGACCACCTTGATGGGGTCAAAAGACGATACTCCGGAAGCCACCTATCTGGCAGCCGCCAGCGTGCTCAATGATATCGGCATCGCCTACATTCATATCGCTGAAGCCGACTGGGAAGATGCGCCGGTAATGCCGGCCGCCTTTAAAGAAGCGCTGCGCCAGGTGTTCCGCGGCGCCATGATCTACTCCGGGAAATATAACGTAGAACGTGCCGAAGAAGCGCTAGCTAACGGCTGGGCCGACCTGATTGGTTTTGGTCGTCCGTTTATCGCCAACCCGGACCTGCCGTATCGTCTGCAGAACAACCTGCCGTTGAATCAACCGGTTAGAGAGCAGTTCTTTGGCGGCGGCAAAGAAGGTTATCTCGACTACCCCACCGTTAACGCGAAGTAACGATGAATAAGCCCGGGGCGTCGCCCTCCGCTGCGGGCTTTACTGTATCTGTCGCCACGCCGCTTCCAGCGCTTCCAGATCGTCACTTGAAAGGAGCGGCTGCAGTTGAAGTAACGTCTCTTCCGGCAGTGAATAGAGATCCATCGCCAACAGCCGCTGGATTTGCGCATCAGAAAAACGATATTTAATCACTTTCGCCGGGTTGCCCCCGACAACGGCATAAGGCGGCACGTCTTTTGTCACCACCGCGCCGGCGGCGACAACTGCCCCCTCGCCTATCGTCACGCCAGGCATAATCATTGCCCGCATCCCCAGCCAACAGCCACCCTGTAGCACCGTATCACCACGAGGTTGATAGGCGTCTTTAATCGATTCCATAAAAGGATACAGGCTAAGCCAATCCATCCGATGGGTGCTGTTACCGCCGAGTAAAATTACCGACTCCGCGCCGATGCAAACAAAATTACCGATGATGAGTTTATCAAGATGGCCGAGCGGTTCCCATTGCTGGCTGACCGCATCGCCATGCAGGTAACGCACAACGGAACGCTCGAAGCCATTATCCCAACAGTCGCTATAGTAGCTATGCGTTCCGGTTATCTGGATATTAGGATTCGTTACCGTCTGGTGCAGGCGTTCGGTTTTAGACCAGTGTTTATAAGTCATAGAGGTATTCCTTCGTCTTCTTGCTATATCCTGTCAGGCCCAAGTCGTTGCCTGAAACCGCAATTGTCGCAAGAAAACCGACGCTCCGTTTAAACGACTCGTCACTACCATGAAAAAAGCCCTTTAGAAAATAAAAAACCCGGCGCCCCAAAGGGTTG
>CABUCP010000675.1 GCA_902490055.1 uncultured Klebsiella sp.
CGGGAAAGAGAAAATCGCTGCCGGGGGTTTTCTCTTTTTTTACGTGCAAAATTAGCCCGGGACGACGAACAGGTACTCAGCTTTCTCGCTTCAGTCGCCATTTCTGTGCGTTTTTTAATCAGGTGGCATCGTTCTTGCCTTTACAGACTGCCATCGGCTACTGCGGTAGCCGGCAAACAAACATGATAAGGACAGGAACATGGTGCAGATTAATGAAAATATCGCGACTCCGCCCGTTTCATCGCTAAGTCGTTTTTTTGCTAAGCCCCGCATTATTGCTAAACCTGGATTTAACCGCTGGCTGGTGCCTCCCGCTGCGCTGGCGGTACATTTATGTATCGGCATGGCCTACGGCTTTTCCGTTTACTGGCTGCCAATGTCGCAGCTGATCGGCGGCAGCGCGCCGCTGCAGTGTTCAGTCGACATGTCGTTCTGGCAACAGCTGGTTACCCGCCAGTGCGACTGGAAGATTTCTATGCTCGGCTGGACTTACACGCTGTTCTTCGTTTTCCTCGGCTGTTCCGCGGCGCTGTGGGGTAGTTGGCTGGAGAAAGTAGGTCCGCGGCTGGTGAGTTTCGTCGCGACGTTGTGCTGGTGCGGCGGCCTGCTGCTGTCGACGATCGCTATCTATTACCATCAGCTGTGGCTGCTGTGGTTAGGAGCGGGGGTAATTGGCGGGATTGGCCTGGGGCTTGGTTATATCTCGCCGGTATCAACCCTGCTGCGCTGGTTTCCTGATAAACGCGGAATGGCCGCCGGGATGGCGATAATGGGCTTCGGCGGCGGGGCGCTGGTGGGCGCGCCGCTCGCCAACTGGCTGATGAACGTCTTCGCCGATAGTCAAGGCAACGGCGTCTGGCAGAGCATTCTGGCGCTGGCGGCCATCTACGCGCTGTTTATGCTCTGCGGGACCTTCGGATACCGCTTGCCGCCGATGGGTTGGCAGCCGAGCGGCGCGAAGGCGCAGAAGGTGATTAGGACTAACCCGACTATTCAGGTGCACGTTAGCGTCGCGTGGCGCACGCCGCAGTTCTGGCTGCTGTGGCTGGTGCTGTGGCTAAACGTTACCGCCGGGATTGGTATTCTGGGGATGGCCTCGCCGATGCTGCAGGAGATTTTTGCCGGCAAACTCCTGTCAATGGATCTGAGCTGGCAGGAACTGAACGCTGAACAACTCAAACGTATTGCCACTATGGCCGCCGGCTTCACCGGCTTGCTCAGCCTGTTTAACATTCTTGGCCGTTTTTTCTGGGCCTCGGTTTCCGATATGTGCGGCAGGAAAGTCACCTTCGCGCTGATCTTTTTCCTTGGCACCTTGCTGTACGGCACGCTGCCGCTGATTAACCACGGCGGCTATGTAGCGTTATTCGTTTGCGCGTTATGCGTGATTATATCGATGTACGGCGGCGGCTTCGCGACTATCCCGGCTTATCTTGCTGACGTATTCGGCTCGCAAATGGTTGGCGCGATCCACGGCCGCCTGCTGACCGCCTGGTCGGCGGCGGGGATCAGCGGCCCGGTACTGGTCAACTACTTGCGGGAGTACCAGTTGGCGCAGGGCGTTGACCCGGCGCGGATCTACGATATTACGCTGCTGGTGCTGACCGGGTTATTGATCATCGGTTTTATTTGTAATCAGCTGGTCCGGCCGATCCCGCCAAAATACGCGATGACCGCTCAGCAACAGCAACAGGCTAAAGGGTTGTATACCATCAATAAAGATGCGCAGCTTAGCTGGGAGCCTAAGCCTGCGCCGCTGCTGCTGACGCTAAGCTGGGTTGCCGTCGGTATACCGCTGCTGTGGGGAATGGGCACGACGCTACAGCAGGCGGTGAAGTTCTTTATGTAAGAAGCTACATTCACCCGGGCGCCCGACGGCTACGTTGGGCGCTTATTGCGCGATGATTATCATTAACGATTCCCATTCTGCACTTCAGTGATACACTAGCTAAAT
>CABUCP010000676.1 GCA_902490055.1 uncultured Klebsiella sp.
GGAATTTCTTCAAGGTCACGTTTGTTTTCGTAAGGAATCAGAACAGTCTTAATGCCACCGCGATGCGCCGCCAGCAGTTTTTCCTTCAGACCACCGATTGGCAGCACCTGGCCGCGCAGGGTAATTTCCCCTGTCATTGCGACGTCAGCGCGTACCGGGTTACCGGTCAGGCAGGAAACCAGCGCGGTACACATCGCCGTACCGGCGCTCGGGCCATCTTTCGGCGTAGCCCCTTCCGGCACGTGAACGTGGATATCGCGTTTTTCGTAGAAGTCCGGGTTGATACCCAGCTTCTCGGCACGCGCGCGTACCACGGTCAGCGCCGCCTGGATCGACTCCTGCATCACTTCGCCAAGCGAGCCGGTATAGGTCAGCTTACCTTTGCCCGGAACGCAGGCGGTTTCGATGGTCAGCAGATCGCCGCCCACTTCCGTCCATGCCAGACCAGTCACCTGACCCACGCGGTTTTCGCTATCCGCTCGGCCATAGTCAAAGCGCTGTACGCCAAGATAATCGTGCAGGTTCTCACCATTAATCTCGATGTGTTTCAGCGTTTTATCCAGCAGCAGCTGTTTAACGGCTTTACGGCACAGTTTGGAGATTTCACGCTCCAGGCTACGTACGCCCGCTTCACGGGTGTAGTAACGGATAATGCCGATAATGGCGCTATCGTCGACCGTCAGCTCGCCCTTTTTCAGCGCGTTGCGCTCAATCTGCTTCGGCAGCAGGTGACGCTTAGCGATGTTCAGTTTTTCATCTTCGGTATAACCGGAGAGACGAATCACTTCCATACGGTCGAGCAGCGGCGCGGGAATATTCATGGAGTTAGAGGTCGCCACGAACATCACGTCGCTGAGATCGTAGTCCACTTCCAGATAGTGGTCGTTAAAGGCCACGTTCTGTTCCGGATCCAGAACCTCAAGCAGCGCTGAAGCCGGATCGCCGCGCATATCGGAGGACATTTTGTCGATCTCATCCAACAGGAACAGCGGGTTTTTAACCCCAACTTTCGCCATTTTCTGGATCAGTTTGCCCGGCATTGAGCCAATATAGGTTCGGCGGTGACCGCGGATTTCCGCTTCATCACGCACGCCGCCCAGTGCCATCCGCACGTACTTACGCCCGGTTGCCTTAGCGATGGATTGACCCAGCGAGGTTTTACCTACCCCCGGCGGCCCTACCAGGCACAGGATCGGCCCTTTGAGTTTATTAACGCGACTCTGCACCGCGAGATACTCAAGGATGCGATCTTTCACCCGCTCCAGACCATAGTGGTCGGTATCGAGGATTTCCTGAGCCTGACGCAGGTCTTTTTTGACCTTGCTGCGCGCGTTCCACGGCACCTGCACCATCCAGTCGATGTAGCCGCGTACGACGGTCGCTTCCGCCGACATCGGAGACATCATCTTCAGTTTTTGCAGTTCCGCTTCCGTTTTTTCTTTCGCCTCTTTCGGCATTTTCGCCGCGTCGATTTTACGCTTCAGCGCTTCGTTTTCGTCCGGGGCGTCATCCATCTCGCCGAGTTCTTTCTGAATGGCTTTCATTTGCTCATTCAGATAATACTCACGCTGAGATTTTTCCATCTGCTTCTTCACGCGGTTGCGAATACGCTTCTCAACCTGTAGCAGATCGATTTCTGATTCCATCATCGCCATCAGATATTCCAGACGTTCGTTCACGTCGGACATCTCCAGCACGGACTGTTTGTCCGCCAGCTTAAGCGGCATATGGGCAGCGATGGTGTCCGCCAGACGCGCAGGATCGTCGATGCTATTCAGCGACGTCAGCACTTCCGGTGGGATTTTTTTGTTCAGCTTGATGTAGCCTTCAAACTGGCTGATAGCCGTACGCACCAGTACTTCCTGCTCGCGTTCTTCAATAACCGGCGAGGCAAGGTACTCTGCTTTGGCGGAGAAGTGCTCGCCGTTATCAGACAGCGCAGTAATACG
>CABUCP010000677.1 GCA_902490055.1 uncultured Klebsiella sp.
AATGAGTCAAAAACAGCGCCCCGTCGGACGATAAATTTGAGTACACTGGCGCATCTGTTTTGACTGGAATTGCCGCGTATGAAGCTCACCATTATCCGTTTACAGCACTTCAGCGATCAGGATCGCATCGATTTAGGCAAAATCTGGCCGTCGCAGGATCCTGCGACGCTGACGCTGGATGATAACCATCGTCTTTACGCCGCCCGCTTTAACGAGCGTCTGCTGGGCGCCGTGCGCGTGACTCTGCGCGGCGTCGAAGGCGAGCTCAGCGATCTGTGCGTGCGTGAAGTTACCCGTCGCCGCGGCGTTGGGCAGTATTTAGTCGAAGAGACGTTAAGCGATAACCCGAATATCAATAGCTGGCGTATTGCCGATAGCGGGGTGGAAGACCGCAGCGTGATGGCGGCATTTATGCAGGCGCTCGGTTTCAGCGCCCAGCAGAATGGTTGGGAAAAGCATTAAGCGCTACAACTGGGCAAGAACCCGGCGGCGCTTCGCTTAGCCGGGCTACCTGGCGACTGTAGCCCCGGTAAGCGCAGCGCGACCGGGGTCAGACAACGCATTTGCGGCGTGAAAGGCTCCCCCAACATTTAACCCAGCATTTCGCGTTGCAGCAAGGCGTCAAGACCCGAAATCCCCGGGAGCTTACATCAGTAAGTGACCGGGGTTGAGGGCCGCAGACAACGCATCTGCGGCGTGAAAGGCTCCCCAACATTTAACCCAGCATTTCGCGTTGCGGAAAGGCGTCAAGACCCGAAATCCCCGGGAGCTTACATCAGTAAGTGACCGGGGTTGAGGGCCGCAGACAACGCATCTGCGGCGTGAAAGGCGCAGGTTAAATTATTTGGCGTCGGTTGCCGTACCGTTAGCATGCCAGGTAAACACGCCGAACTCGAAGCCTTTCAGATCGCCTTTTTCATCCCACGACAGCGGTCCCATCACGGTATCCACCTTCGCCCCTTTCAGGTATTTCGCAATTTCCGCCGGATCCTCAGACTGATTTAACCCCGCCTGCAGCGACTGCAGCGCCGCATAGGTGGTCCACACGAAGGCGCCGCTCGGATCCTGTTTCTTCGCTTTGATGGCATCGACAATCGGTTTGTTCGCCGGAACCTGGTCGTAGTTCTTCGGCTTGGTCACCAGCAGACCTTCCGCCGATTCACCGGCAATGTTAGACAGCGATACGTTAGCCACGCCTTCCGGGCCCATAAACTGGGTTTTCAGGCCAGCGGCGCGCGCCTGACGCAGGATCTGTCCCATTTCCGGGTGATAGCCGCCGTAGTAAACGAAGTCGATATTCTCTTTCTTCAGGCGCGCCACCAGGGTAGAGAAGTCTTTCTCACCAGCGGTGATGCCGTCAAAGAACACCACGTTGGCGCCGCCTTTCTTCAGGTTTTCCTGAACCGAACGCGCCAGCCCTTCGCCATACTGCTGTTTGTCATGCACGACAGCAATACGCTGCGGCTTCACCGTGCCGAGGATATATTTTGCCGCCGTCGGCCCCTGATCCGAGTCAAGGCCGGTGGTGCGCAGGATCAGTTTATAGCCACGCGCCGTCAGCTCCGGCGCGGTGGCAGCCGGGGTAATCATCAGGATGCCTTCGTCTTCGTAGATATCAGACGCCGGCTGAGTAGAAGAGGAACACAGGTGGCCGATAACGTATTTAATGCCATCGTTAACGACTTTGTTCGCGACAGCCACCGCCTGTTTCGGGTCGCAGGCATCATCATATTTCACGATCTGCAGCTTGTTGCCCTTGATACCGCCCTTGGCGTTGATATCGGCAACCGCCTGCTCAGCGCCGGTAAACTCCTGGTCGCCATACTGGGCAACCGGACCAGACATCGCTCCCACGACGGCAATCTTGATATCTTCCGCCAGCGCGGAACCGCTCATAATTAAAGCAATACATCCTGCCAGTAACGCTTTGCCCTTCATATTCATCCTG
>CABUCP010000678.1 GCA_902490055.1 uncultured Klebsiella sp.
ATCAAGAACTGGAACTCAGTTTAAACATGGCTTTCGCCAGAGCGCGCGAGCACCGTCATGAGTTTATGACCGTCGAGCACTTGTTGCTGGCTTTGCTCAGCAACCCCTCGGCGCGCGAAGCGCTGGAAGCCTGTTCCGTGGACCTGGTCGCTTTACGTCAGGAACTTGAAGCCTTCATCGAACAGACCACTCCCGTCCTTCCGGCAACGGAAGAAGAGCGAGACACCCAGCCGACGCTAAGCTTCCAGCGCGTGCTGCAGCGTGCGGTTTTCCACGTCCAATCCTCCGGTCGCAGCGAAGTGACCGGCGCCAACGTCCTGGTCGCGATTTTCAGCGAACAGGAGTCGCAGGCCGCCTATCTGCTGCGCAAACATGAAGTCAGCCGCCTTGATGTGGTGAATTTCATCTCTCATGGCACGCGCAAAGACGAGCCCAGCCAGCCTTCCGAGAACAACGCGAGCCAGCCGGGTAACGAAGAGCAAGCAGGCGGGGAGGATCGTATGGAAAACTTCACCACCAATCTTAACCAGCTTGCGCGCGTGGGCGGTATCGATCCGCTGATCGGTCGTGATAAAGAGCTGGAGCGTGCGATTCAGGTACTGTGCCGCCGCCGTAAGAACAACCCGCTGTTGGTGGGGGAATCCGGCGTCGGTAAGACCGCAATTGCGGAAGGGCTCGCCTGGCGTATCGTGCAGGGCGACGTACCGGAAGTGATGGCGGACTGCACTATTTACTCGCTGGATATTGGTTCACTGCTGGCAGGCACCAAATATCGCGGCGATTTTGAAAAACGCTTTAAAGCGCTGCTGAAGCAGCTTGAGCAGGATACCAACAGCATCCTGTTTATCGATGAGATCCACACTATCATCGGCGCCGGCGCGGCCTCCGGTGGGCAGGTCGATGCCGCTAACCTGATCAAACCGCTGCTGTCCGGCGGCAAGATCCGAGTGATCGGCTCCACGACCTACCAGGAGTTCAGCAACATCTTTGAGAAAGATCGTGCGCTGGCGCGTCGTTTCCAGAAAATCGACGTCACTGAACCTTCGGTGGAAGAGACGGTACAGATCATCAACGGCCTGAAGCCGAAGTACGAAGCGCACCACGACGTGCGCTACACCGCCAAGGCGGTGCGTGCGGCGGTTGAGCTGGCGGTGAAGTATATTAACGATCGTCATCTGCCGGATAAGGCGATTGACGTCATTGACGAAGCAGGCGCGCGGGCGCGGTTAATGCCGGTCAGCAAGCGTAAGAAAACGGTCAATGTGGCGGATATCGAATCCGTGGTAGCGCGTATCGCGCGTATTCCGGAAAAGAGCGTCTCCCAAAGCGATCGCGATACGCTGAAAAACCTCAGCGATCGCCTGAAAATGCTGGTCTTTGGTCAGGATAAAGCGATTGAAGCGCTGACCGAAGCCATCAAGATGGCGCGCGCCGGGCTCGGTCACGATCATAAACCTGTTGGTTCTTTCCTGTTCGCCGGGCCGACCGGGGTTGGGAAAACCGAAGTCACCGTACAGCTGGCGAAGGCGCTGGGTATTGAGCTGCTGCGGTTTGATATGTCCGAGTATATGGAACGTCATACCGTTAGCCGTCTGATTGGCGCCCCTCCGGGCTACGTCGGTTTCGATCAGGGCGGGCTGCTGACCGATGCGGTAATTAAACATCCGCATGCGGTACTGCTGCTCGATGAGATCGAAAAAGCGCACCCGGATGTCTTCAACCTGCTGCTGCAGGTGATGGACAACGGTACGCTGACCGATAATAACGGCCGTAAAGCGGACTTCCGCAACGTGGTGCTGGTAATGACCACCAACGCCGGGGTGCGGGAAACTGAACGTAAATCGATTGGCCTTATCCAGCAGGACAACAGTCCGGATGCGATGGATGAGATCAAGAAGATCTTTACGCCGGAGTTCCGTAACCGCCTTGACAACATTATCTGGTTCG
>CABUCP010000679.1 GCA_902490055.1 uncultured Klebsiella sp.
CAATGCTGATTCTGGCAAAACGGCAGCGATCGAGACACTGGTATAGCAGTTCGACCGACGGGCAGTAGTGTTCAAGCAGGCCAAGCGGCATATGCTCAATCACAATCCCCAGCAGGTTCTCCGGATTGCTCACCGCCATGGTGATTTGCCCGGACAGCAGAAAATAGATGAACCCGGTCTGCGGCTGAAAAGGCTCGCCGGCGGCAAACTCGACGCTTTCGCTACAGGCAGTCACTTGCGGGAGATGCGCATTCAGCTGCAGCTGCTGGTAGCAGGCGTGAATACGACCAAAACTGCTATTCATCTTCCCCGTATCCATCGTCGTACTTTATATAAGACAAAGCGTGGGGGAAAGTCCACAGCTGGAGTTTGCACGTAAAGATATGTCTGGCGCGGTTATTTACCCACCTCGCGATGCAACAAATCGCGGTATATCGCCGTTAATATCCCGGCGGGACGGAACTCCTTTTTAATCCACTGCGTGACCTGGCCGGTTGCCGCATGCTGCGTCGCCAGGAGCATACCGGAATCCTGACGCGGGTTGTGGATCTGGCGGATCACCAACCTCTTTTCGGCCATCGCTTCATGCACCATATAGTCGGGTAAAAAACCGATCCCCTCGCCGAGGATCTGGCACTGACATTTGGTATTGAAATCCGGAACCAGGATCGCCTCCTGGCCATGCAGCAGCCAGCCGACTTTCTTATTAATCGTGCTGGCGGTGTCCTCAACCATGATATTGGGATAGAGCCGCAGCTGGCTTTCAGAGATAGGCTCCGGCATAAACGCCAGCGGATGATCGGGAGCGATGGCGAATACCCAGCGGATCGACCCGATCTCGGTGTAATCGATGCCGCCGCCGTCGAGCAGCGTATCCGGCGCGCCGATGGCGATATTCGCCTGATTGTTAATAATCGAATCCCAGACGCCGTTGTACACTTCGGTGGTCACGGTGATCTGGCAGGTCGGAAACTGTTTTTTCAGCACCTGCAATAGGCGGGCGGTATGGCGCGGCGTGTACAGCAGCTGATTAATGCAGATGCGCACGCGCGCTTCAATCCCCTGAGAGATAGTATCGATGCTGCGCTTAATGGCGTGAAAATCATTGAGCAGGTCGGTCGCCTTGCGAAACAGATAGTAGCCGGACTCGGTCAGCTCAATGCTGCGGGTGTTACGGGTAAACAGCACCACGTCCAGCCCGGCCTCCATCCGTTTGATGGTGTAGCTGATGGCTGAGGTGGTGAGCCCCAGCTCATCGGCTGCCTTGCTGAAGCTGCCAAACCGCGCCGCGGTAGTAAACGCCAGCAGGTTTTCTTCAGTAAATATTGAGTTCATCCGCCCTTTCCGCCGCCCTTAACATATATCTTTGCTGAATGTATTTGCTGGGATGTCGGCGGGCAATCATTTTTGAAAAACTTTTAATACCAGCACCCGGTTCAGGCGCTACCTTTGCTGGTCGCCTCACTCAGTTTGCGCCCGCTATACTCCGAAATAAAGCCAACGCAGTTACCTGCTAAAAAGCCCAACAGCGTCACCGTCCAGTTTAATCCGGTAGCAAAAAACAGGGTCATACCGAGGAAGCCGCCGGGAATAAACGAGGTTAACGTAAAGCGTCCCTGCCATACGATAATCGCAGAAAATGGCACCGTAGTGATGACGCTGGCCCAGAAGCCCGAGATGCCGCTTGCCGTGGCAATAGCGCCGGCCGCCAGCGCCGCCAGCCAGGCCCATACCGCCCCGGAATAGTTGACGAACAGGCTTTTCACAAACCCGGTTTTACCGCCCCCTGCCGCATAGAAACTACAGAACGCGACAAAGCCAATGGTTCCCAATAATTCCCAACCGTGCTGCAGCCCGACGTGCGAGGAAATCAGCTGCCAGACGCCTGCGCAAATACCGACAGTGATCCCCGTAGCGGTGAGTCCGTTCATATCATTCCCCTCTGA
>CABUCP010000680.1 GCA_902490055.1 uncultured Klebsiella sp.
TGATTACTGGTATCCAAATTACTAAAGCGGCAAACGACGACCTGCTGAACTCTTTCTGGCTGCTGGATAGCGAAAAAGGCGAAGCACGTTGCCTGTGCGCGAAAGCGGGTTTTGCAGAAGATGATGTTGTTGCAGTGAGCAAACTGGGTGAGATCGAATACCGTGAAATCCCGGTAGATGTGAAACCGGAAGTTCGCGTGGAAGGCGGTCAGCACCTGAACGTTAACGTGCTGCGTCGCGAAACCCTGATGGACGCCGTTGAGCATCCGGAAAAATACCCGCAACTGACCATCCGTGTTTCCGGCTATGCGGTACGCTTTAACTCCCTGACTCCGGAACAGCAGCGCGACGTTATCGCTCGTACCTTTACCGAAAGCCTGTAAGATTTCAGCCAGATGTGAAAACGCCGGGATGTCCCGGCGTTTGAGGTTAATGACAAACCTGATGCATCGTTAGGCTTGCAGATAGCGACTGATAAATAACAAGGAAAATCAATTCATTGATTTTCGGCTGATAATCACAAAGAAGGAAAAACCACGCTTTTTCCTTCTTTGTCAGCAGTCTGAAACGCCGGGATGTCCCGGCGTTTTTTTTACTCTTCGTTGGACGTTGACGGCGTCCCGGCAGCGCTTGGTTTACGACGCTTACCGATATTTTTGGTATCGCGGTGGCGTTTCTTCACCCGCGGCTTCTCTTTTTCTTTCTCTTTTTTCTCGGCGCGTTTCGCCAGCACTTTCTTCGACGGCTTGCCGGTCAACTTCTCGCTTGGCGCGCGGGTTTTCGGTCGCAGCTCGTCGATTACGCGGGCTTTTAGCGGCTCCTCAACGTAGCGGCCGATTTTGCCCAGCAGCAGGTGGTCATGCGCTTCAACCAGCGAAATCGCGGTGCCTTTCTTACCGGCGCGCCCGGTACGACCAATACGGTGCAGATAGATATCGGCAGTGCGCGGCATATCGAAGTTAAACACGTGGCTGACGTCCGGAATATCAATCCCACGCGCGGCGACGTCAGTGGCGATCAGCACGTTCACGCGACCATCGGTCAGGCGTTTAATTGCTTCGTTACGTTTAATCTGCACCATCTCGCCTTCCAGCCAGCAGGTGGTGATCCCGGCTTCGTGCAGCTTAGCGGCCAGCTCGTGCACGCGCTCGCGTTTGCGGACAAACACGATGGAGCGGGTTGCTTCCGGCTGTTTGAGCAGATTAACCAGCAGCGCGGTTTTGTGTTCGATATCGTCGGCGCGATAGTACCACTGGTGGATTTTTTTGCGCTCGCGGGTCGATGGATTCGCCGAGACTTCAACCGGCTCTTCCAACAGACGTTCGGCAAAATCTTTAATCGCATCGCCTTCCAGCGTGGCGGAGAACAGCATGGTCTGCTTGCGCCAGCGGGTTTCACCGGCGATGGTTTCGATATCCTGGGCAAAGCCCATGTCCAGCATGCGGTCCGCTTCATCAAGGATCAGCGTTTCAACCGCGCGGCAGTCGAAGTTCTCTTCTTTAATGTACTGCAGCAGGCGACCGGTGGTGGCGACCACGATATCCTGGTTTTCGCTGAACACTTCCGCGTGGTTCATGTACGCAACGCCGCCGGTAATGGTGGCAATATCCAGATGGGTATGCTTCGCCAGTTCACGGGCGTGATCGGCGACCTGCATCGCCAGCTCACGGGTCGGCGTCAGGATAAGTATCCGCGGCGGCCCCGATTTCTTACGCGGGAAATCAAGCAGATGCTGCAACGCTGGCAGCAAATATGCCGCAGTTTTACCGGTGCCTGTCGGGGCAGAACCGAGAATATCACGGCCATCAAGCGCAGGCGGAATAGCGGCGGCCTGAATGGCTGTCGGGCGTGTGAAACCTTTATCCTGGAGCGCTTCCAGCAGGTTTTCGTCAAGTTCGAGTTCGGAAAAAGTCGTTACAGTCATGTTCTACCTCTGTGTGG
>CABUCP010000681.1 GCA_902490055.1 uncultured Klebsiella sp.
TGCACAGCAGAATGGTGACATTTCATCGTACCGGCGGCCCGGAAGTTCTGGAAATCACGCCAATGACCGTTGCAGCGCCCGCTGCGGGCGAAGTACAAATACAAGTACAGGCCATCGGGATTAACCGCGCTGAGGTGATGTACCGCAGCGGCCAGTATGTCATTGCGCCGCAGTACCCGGCAAAATTAGGCTATGAAGCCGCAGGCGTCATCACCGCCGTTGGCGCTAATGTTGACGAATTTGCGCCAGGCGATAGCGTTAGCGTAATCCCCTCTTTTATGTTTAGCGATTACGGAATGTACGGCGAAGTCGTCAATGCGCCGGCACACGCCGTGGTGAAACATCCACAGAATCTCAGTTTCGTTGAAGCGGCCGCCAGTTGGATGATGTTTGTGACGGCTTATGGCGCATTAGTGGAATACGGCAAGCTGCAGGCCGGTCAATATGTGGCGATCGGCGCGGCGTCCAGCAGCGTTGGCATGGCGGCAATCCAAATCGCCACCATGCTTGGCGCGCATCCTATTGCCCTTTCACGCAGCAGCGCCAAGCGAGAGCTACTGATAAACGCCGGCGCTGAGGCCGTTATCGCCACCGCCGAACAGGATGTCACCGCCGAGCTTGGGCGTTTAACTCAAGGGAAAGGCGTTAATATCGTTTTCGATCCGGTGGGCGGCCCGGACAGCGGCAAACTGGCGGCCGCGATGGCTATGCACGGCCTCTTTTTCCAGTACGGCGCCCTGGATAGCCGCGATCTCGCCATCCCGGTCATGGATATTCTCGCTAAACACCTGACCTTCCGCGGCTATGAATTGTTTGAAATCACCACCGACCGCGACAAGATGGCGCGGGCCAAGGCCTTCGTTTACCAGGGGCTACAATCCGGCGCGCTGAAGCCGATTATCGACAAAGTGTTTGCCTTTGACGACATCGTGATGGCCCACCGTTATATGGAAGCTAACGGTCAGGTTGGAAAAATCGTCGTAAGTTGTACGAAATACTAACCCACTGCGACCAAGCCGACTCCCCGGCGGGCGCCACTACCGCCGGGGCTGTTAAGTACGTCAAATCTGTCAGTTATTTTCTACTTTCAAAGGCAATCTTCACCGCCATGCCCGCCAGCACGCTTGCCATCAGCCAACGCTGAAATTGTTGCCATCCCGGGCGTTGGCCAAGAAACAGCGCTACCTGACCCGCCATCACCACGATAATCCCGTTTACCGCCACGCTAATCAGCGCCTGGATGAAACCTAACACCAATGACTGGCTAAGAACGCTGCCATGTCCCGGAGTGATAAACTGCGGCAGCAGAGATAAATACATGATGGCAATTTTGGGGTTTGCCAGGTTAGTAATAAAGCCCATCAGAAACAGCTTACGTCCGCTATCCGCTGGCAAATTACGTACCGCGAATATAGAACGCGCTCCCGGCTTAATCGCCTGCCATGCCAGGTACAGCAGATACGCCACGCCGCAAACGCGCAACGCATCGTAGGCATAGGGCACGGCGAAGACCAACGCGCTGATGCCGAAAGCCGCGCAAAGCATGTAGAAAATAAAGCCCAGTGCCACGCCGGCAAGTGAGATAAGGCCGGCGCGTTTACCCTGACAAATAGAGCGTGAGGTGAGATAGATCATGTTTGGCCCTGGCGTCAGTACCAACCCCAGCGCCACTGCGGCAAAAGCAATTAATGAAGCAAATTCGGGCATAACGTCTCTCCATCGATTTCGGTGATGCCCAGGCGCGCGGCGGCGGCGACCATGCTCCCCAACAGTATTCTGTCTTTAGCGCCAGTCACATGGTGACTAAGTATTAGCTTATTCTTTGTCTACCGACAACCAACGGTCAGATACTAATCCTTTCATCGCAGTAAAATTGTCATATCTCAAACAATTAGCGATCCGTGCCGACGAAGGCGTCATAACGTTTCCTTTACTGTT
>CABUCP010000682.1 GCA_902490055.1 uncultured Klebsiella sp.
AAGCCGCACGAAACATACTCATTTTTCAACATCCGGCAATCGGTATTGCACTTTTTCTTTTTCAGCGGGTAAATCCCTTGCGCCCTTCTCCCCTTTGCGGCATTTTCTTTAACACGCACTGAGACCTTGCGCGAAGACGAGGTCTGCACAACATCACCACATGACAGGGTAACGGAGAAGGCTATGTGTTCTATTTTTGGCGTACTGGATATTAAAACTGACGCGGGCGAACTGCGTAAAAAGGCTCTGGAACTCTCTCGCCTGATGCGCCACCGCGGCCCGGACTGGTCCGGCGTCTATGCCAGCGATAAAGCGATTCTTGCCCACGAGCGCCTGTCGATCGTCGACGTCAACGCCGGCGCGCAGCCGCTCTACAACCAACAAAAAACCCACGCCCTGGCGGTCAACGGTGAAATCTACAACCATCAGGCGCTGCGCGCCGAGTACGGCGACCGCTACCAGTTCCAGACCGGGTCCGACTGTGAAGTGATCCTCGCCCTGTATCAAGAGAAAGGGCCGGAGTTCCTCGATGAACTGCAGGGAATGTTCGCCTTCGCGCTGTACGACAGCGAGAAAGACGCTTATCTGATTGGCCGCGACCCTATCGGCATTATCCCGCTGTATATGGGCCACGATGAACACGGCAACTTCTACGTTGCTTCCGAAATGAAAGCGCTGGTGCCGGTGTGCCGCACGATTAAAGAATTCCCGGCGGGCAGCTACCTGTGGAGCAAAGATGGCGAGATTCGTCAGTACTATCAGCGCGACTGGTTCGACTACGACGCGGTGAAAGACAACGTGACGGATAAAAACGAACTGCGCCAGGCGCTGGAAGAGTCAGTGAAAAGCCACCTGATGTCCGACGTCCCATATGGCGTACTGCTGTCCGGCGGCCTGGATTCATCCGTTATTTCAGCGATCACCAAAAAATATGCCGCGCGTCGCGTCGAAGACCAGGAGCGTAGCGAAGCCTGGTGGCCACAGCTGCACTCGTTCGCGGTCGGCCTGGAAGGTTCTCCTGACCTGAAAGCGGCGCAGG
This sequence comes from uncultured Klebsiella sp., assembly GCA_902490055.1. GTDB lineage: Bacteria > Pseudomonadota > Gammaproteobacteria > Enterobacterales > Enterobacteriaceae > Klebsiella. The sequence goes on from CABUCP010000682.1 coordinate 1,040, forward strand.
AAGTGGCAAACCATCTCGGTACCGTGCACCACGAAATTCACTTTACCGTGCAGGAAGGGCTGGATGCGATCCGCGACGTTATCTATCACATCGAAACCTACGATGTGACGACGATTCGCGCCTCGACGCCGATGTACCTGATGTCGCGTAAAATTAAAGCCATGGGCATCAAGATGGTGCTCTCCGGCGAAGGTTCCGATGAAGTGTTTGGCGGCTATCTCTACTTCCATAAAGCGCCAAATGCCAAAGAGCTGCACGAAGAGACGGTGCGTAAGCTGCAGGCGCTGCATATGTTTGACTGCGCCCGCGCCAACAAAGCGATGTCCGCCTGGGGCGTTGAAGCCCGCGTGCCGTTCCTCGATAAGAAATTCCTCGACGTCGCGATGCGTATCAACCCGCAGGATAAAATGTGCGGCAACGGCAAAATGGAAAAACACATTCTGCGCGAATGTTTCGAAGCCTATCTGCCGGCGAGCGTCGCCTGGCGCCAGAAAGAGCAGTTCTCCGACGGCGTAGGCTATAGCTGGATTGATACGCTGAAAGAAGTGGCGGCAAAACAGATTAGCGACCAGCAGTTGGAGACGGCAAGCTTCCGCTTCCCGTACAACACCCCGAGCTCTAAAGAAGGCTATCTGTACCGCGAAATCTTCGAAGAGCTGTTCCCGCTGCCGAGCGCCGCGGAATGCGTCCCTGGCGGCCCGTCCGTCGCCTGCTCTTCGGCGAAAGCCATCGAGTGGGATGAAGCGTTCAAAACCATGAACGATCCATCAGGACGCGCGGTCGGCGTGCATCAGTCAGCTTATAAATAAGCAAACAACAAGCGAGACGGACCCTGCGGGGTCCGTCAGACTGCTGACAAAGAAGGAAAAAGCGTGGTTTTTCCTTCTTTGTG
>CABUCP010000683.1 GCA_902490055.1 uncultured Klebsiella sp.
TTGCGAAACCAGGCAATCAGATGAGATGCATCGGAAAAACCGCAGGCTGCGGCAATGGCATTAATGCTATGACTGCTGTCGGCCATTAGCTTTCTGGCATGAGCCAGGCGCATTTTTCGCCAGTAGGCGGCAGTGGTCTCACCCGTGCTGCGCAAAAAGATCGTATTCAGCTGGCGCAAGGGCACGTCGAGAAATCGGGCGATATCGTTTATCGGCAGCGGCGAGTCGAGATGGTGCTTCATAAAATCGATCGCTTTCTGCACCAGTTCGTTGGCGTAGATCTCTTCTGCATCGGCGGCTTTCCCGGCCTTTTTCGCGGTTTTGCGCCCATCAGGCTCATCGAGTAGCAGATATTTTAATACCTTACGCATGCGCAGCGTGCCGCAGTGTTGACGAATGAGGTCGGCTGCGAGGTCGATGCCGGTTCCCCCCGGACACGAGATAATGCCGCCATCGCGAATGTAAGTTTTATCAATCACCGGGATGGCTTTTGGAAAGCGCGTTTTGAATTCATCGCGGGTAGTGAAGTGTATGGCGCAGCGATGTCCGTCAAGCAAGCCAGCATTACCGGCAATGAACGCGCCGCTACAAAGCGTAATGATCGGGATATTTCGCGCATGCAGATCGCGTACCGCGTCCAAAAGCCAGGCAGGTGGATTGCGGGTTTCCTCGAGTAAGCCGCCAGCGAGTACGAAATAATCCCAGCGTTGACTGAAGTCCAACGTCGCGGTCGGCGTGACGGGTAGCCCGCAGCTGGCCGTCACCGGCCGATTGTCGCAGGTCATCCACTGCCACTGACAAAAGATTTGCCGGCTGGCAAAGGACTCATCGGCGGCGAAGCGCAACGATTCAACCAGGCCCGCAACCGCAGCGAGAGTAAAATGGTTCATCAGCAGAAAGCCAATCGTCAGATCAGGTTTGGCGTCGGTTAGCGGCACATCGTGCATCGGCAGGTATCCGGTTAATCACTCAAAGGAAAATCTAACATAATTGCGGCGCTGGCTATACTCAATCAAGCGGGGTTTTCACGTAACTGATTGAGGTAGCGACAGACTATGGTCTTTCTCTTGCCACGCGCGCAGTGGTTGTTGCTGACGACGTTGCTGGTCAGTCAGGCAGGCTATGCCCTTGACGGCAGCCGGCTAAAGCAGCGGGCGGATGCGGTGCTGACGTTAATGAGCTATACCGTGGTGCCCGATGTCACCGCCAGCGACTTGAACATTGGCTCGGGCAGTAATGAGAAAAACGAACTGACCATTACCCAATTTGGCGGCGGCGCTACCCTGAGCGACAGCTTTCCGCTCTACCTGGAAGGCACCATGGGCTACAGCCGCTACGACCCACAATTTGTCGTCAGCGATGGTGACCAAAGCCGTAACATCCCCACCAAATGGAATAGTCTGACCGCCACCGGCGGCGTTGGCTGGGATTTTCCGCTTTATAAAGATCGGTGGGGCGGGAAATTAGTTTTACGCCCGATTTTTAATGTCATGCTTGGCACCATGGCCAGCGATGCGCGGCTTGGCCGTTGGGCGCTGGAACGAAAAACGGATGCCGATATTCGCTTCCTCGACGGCGGGCGGCTGAATGCCTACGGGCTGGGCGGTTCGCTGATGCTCGATTATGAACTGTTCTCTCAAACTCAGGATATTGATGTTGAAGTACGCTATTCCGCCATGAATCTGCAAACCTTCGGCAGCACATCAGAAGCTGTGCAGGGGCAGGCCAGCGCCGAGAATCTGGGGTTGTACGTTCGCCGACGCGCGCCCATCGCCGACTGGACGTTATTGAAAAGCCCGGTGCGCTACGTTCTGGAAGGGGCGCATACGATGTACCTGGGGGATCAGCGCGGCGAGCTGGGTTTTGATAGCCTGAGTTCGCTGGGTATTGGTCTTGAACTTGATAGCAGCCAGTATCCGGTCTTCATC
>CABUCP010000684.1 GCA_902490055.1 uncultured Klebsiella sp.
CTCAGATAAACGCGCAATCATGTTCGTATCATGGTCGGCCACCAGTGCGAAGGCTTGACGATAAATCTCAACCGACGCTTCCAACCAACGTACGCGAAACGCACGCCTATCACTCGGATCTGCCAGCTTTTCTACCCAACCGCGATTAACCAGCTTATCGACCGTTCGGCCAAGCGTACTGCGATCGGACTGCGAATGCTCAATCACGATACTCATCGGGATGGCGTCGGGGAAGCTATGGATAATCCGCAGCACCCGCCATTCAGGTAGCGTGAGTCCGATCAATGAGAGTTTTTCATTTAACGCACGTTCACGAAACCTGACGATATTGGTCATCTCATAAAGCACGCCGGAGGGAAGGGAGGCTTGAGGTTTATTTTCCATACTAACCTGATAAAAATTAACGGTATCTGCAATCACTGAGTTTAAGCGCGCGGCGCAAAAAGGTCCATCCGCCGCGCGGAACCATAAGGGCTATCAGTAGCCGTATCGCTGCCAGTTTGCCAGCACCTTAGCCCTGATTTCCTGCGGATAAGAATGCGCAAAAGAGGCGGTCGAGGCGCGCATTTCACCGTTAAATTGCTCGGGCAACAGGCAGTTAATCACCATATTTCCGCCAGCGCCCTTTGCCAGATCGTCTTTATTCAGATAAGGCACCATCGGGAATCCAGGAATGTCTGGATAGGCGATAAAGTCAGTTTGCGGATGTGCCCTGGTCGCCAGCACCCAGACCACCTGATCGATACAAGTGATATCGATATCGTTACCGGTGATGATCAGTTTGGGTACCAGATAACCAGCGTGGGTGCGGTAATAGACTTCAGCTATGCGATCGGCAAACTCGCGGGCGGAGGTATTAAGCGCCGCCAGTCGCTGAGGATCGACAGAGATCACCGTCCAACAGGTCGCCGCTTCATATGAACACCAGGCCATCTCTACCGGCAGTCCGGCGCGTTGCAGGTCGCTAAGCACCTGAGCCGAAATCATAGTTCCCCAGATAGTATGGTTTTCTTCCGGCGGCAGTCCCGCCACGCAGATCGGCAGTATCGGCTGATGACGGAAGGTCACTGCCTTAACGTGAAACAGCGGCTGAACTTTGCCTTTATTGTGTTGATAACCGTGATATTCACCCATTGGCCCTTCAGCGGCGGTCTCCGCTATGCTGATTTCCCCCTCGATAATGATTTCCGCATTTGCCGGGACACGTAAGTCGCTTAACTCCGCTTTCACGACCTCCACCGGTTTACCCAGCAGCGCGCCGACGTAGCCCGGTTCGCTAACGAACGCCGGCAGCGGCATCCCGGCAACCGCCACCGCCGCAGGCGGGCCGCCAAGAACAAAAGCCCACGGCGTCGGTTTGCCGAGTTTCGTCCACATCTCACGGATCATACCAATATGCTGTGTAGGAATAGTCGGCCCGGTCATCTTATTTTTATCAACCAGCATCATTCGCCCGATACTCCAACTATCCCAACGGCCATCCGGAGACTGCACCACGTGAAAACCGTAGGTTCCGATGTAGCGGCCGCCATCTTTTTCATGCAATAGCGGAACCGGCAGGCGCGTCAGGTCGATCTCATCGCCCAGCCAACGGTTCTCCTTGCAGGGAGCGGAACCACATTCATGTGGCGCGATAGGATCTCGCTGCATCGCATCCAGTATCGTGGTGATCAGCGTTTTTGGCCGAGTACCTTCGGGCAAGCCGAAATGTAGCGCCAGGCGAGCATATTCTTTGTCTTTATTCGCCAGCATCCCGGCCGGCGCGCCCAGAATGCGCGAACCCGGTAAAGCTGATTTGATGTGGCTGAACAGCGGGGCGGGCAGACGATTTTCATAGACCCTGCGGGAAATAGCTGCAACTTCCAGATCGGCGTCTACCGGTACAGAAACATCAACGAGATCGTTTCTCTGGTGCAGGGTCTG
>CABUCP010000685.1 GCA_902490055.1 uncultured Klebsiella sp.
CATCCGCGCCGCTTAGCGAGGAGGGATACCATTGAATGAGGACGGGAGTGCCTTTTAGTAATGAGCTATCGGTGGAGAAGGTCAGAAGCGGGTTCACCGCCGGTAAGGCTGGTTGTAACTGATGAATCGCCACGTGACGCGGGCCAAAGATGCTCGAGCAGTAGGCGGTGTTTGATTGCACCAGAATGATGGAACGCACCGTCTGCAGCGAGGCTGCGGTTTTACGCAAATCAAGATGCACGTCCTGACAGGGTTTGCCGACCATATTCAGCAAAGTGGCGTGTTTTGCCGCCAGCGGCTGCAGAATATTATCCATCGCGATCACCATGTTGCCGGTCGTCGTCTGGATGCGTTGCTGATTTAAACTACGCTGTGAAATAAATCGAATGGCCAGGGTAACGGTGAGCGTGAGAAATGCAACGGCCAGGCACACCAGAATGCGCTTGCGGCGGTATGTCGAGATGACCTTTTGTGCATTTTGCATGCGCGACGCCTTGTCGGCTAAATGTATGAATAAGAGTAACAGCCGCCCTGGAACAAGTGTAGTGGGTTCGGATAAGTTGGTGGGAGAAAAAGAAAAATGCGCCCTCTACGGGCGCATTTCACAGACGAGAGTTAGTCACACTGGACTTTAATCGCCAGGCCGCCGCGAGAGGTTTCGCGATACTTGGCATTCATGTCTTTACCGGTCTCGTACATGGTCTCGATAACTTTATCGAGCGAGACGCGCGGTTCGCTGGTGCGGCGCATGGCCATCCGCGCGGCGTTAATCGCCTTCACGGAGGCAATGGCGTTACGCTCGATGCACGGCACCTGAACCTGACCGGCAACCGGGTCGCAGGTCAGACCGAGGTTGTGTTCCATACCGATTTCCGCCGCCACGCATACCTGCTCCGGGCTGGCGCCGAGCAGCTCGGCCAGCCCCGCAGCCGCCATTGAACAGGCAACGCCGACTTCGCCCTGGCAGCCGACTTCCGCGCCGGAAATGGACGCGTTCATCTTGTACAGCGCGCCAATCGCGCCGGAGGCCATAAAGTAGCGAATATAGATATCCGGGCTAACGGACTCGATAAAGTGATCATAATAAGCGAGTACCGCCGGAACGATACCACAGGCGCCGTTGGTCGGCGCGGTAACAACGCGGCCGCCTGCGGCGTTCTCTTCGTTGACCGCCAGCGCGAACATGTTCACCCAGTCGACAACATTCATCGGGTCGTTAGACAGCTTATCGCTGGCGACCAGCAGACGACGCAGCGCCGAAGCGCGACGCGGCACGCGCAGCGGCCCCGGCAGCACACCTTCAGTGTTCATGCCGCGATCGATACAGGCGCGCATGGTTTGCCAGACGTTTTCAAAATAGGCCTCGATCTCTTGCTTGCTGTGCAGCGCCAGTTCGTTTTGCATCACCATGCCGGAGAGCGACAGACCGGTTTCTTTGCAGTAGCCCAGCATTTCCTGTGCCGATTTAAACGGATACGGAACCTGCAGTTCGTTCGCGTCTTCTTTGCCGAAATGTTCTTCGTCGACGATAAAACCGCCGCCGATAGAATAGTAAGTTTTGCTGTAGATTTCTTTCTCGCCCGCCCAGGCATGGATCGTCATGCCGTTTTCGTGCAGCGGCAGGTTGTCGCTACGAAAACGCATGCCGTCATCCGCCGGGAAGTCGACTTCGTGCTGCCCGTTTGCCAGCAGCAGACGGCCGCGCGTTTCAACGTCGCGGATAAAAGCTGGGATCGCGTCAATGTCGACCGTCGCAGGCAGATTGCCCGCCAGCCCCATGATGATAGCGATGTCCGTATGGTGGCCTTTGCCGGTTAATGAAAGCGACCCGTAGACGTCAACGGCGACACGCGTCACTTCATTAAGTAATCCCTTTTCGACCAGGTCATCGACGAACTGTTTACCGGCCTTCATC
>CABUCP010000686.1 GCA_902490055.1 uncultured Klebsiella sp.
AAAAAGCGCATTCTGATGGTCACCGATGCGAACGTCGGCAAGCTGGAAGCGACAACGCGGATTCAGCAGGCGCTTAGCGAAAACCAGCGCGAGGTGCGAACGATCGATAGCGTTCCGGCCGAGCCCAGCCAGCATGATGTCGCGCGGATTGTTGCCGAACTGGCACAGACCAAACCTGAAATGGTGGTGGGTATTGGCGGCGGCAGCGTACTCGACGTCGCTAAACTGCTCTCCGTGCTGTTACACCCGCAATCCCCCACGCTCGACGCCCTGCTAGACGGCGAGAAACCCGGCCGGCGACTGGCTTCCTTATTGATTCCCGCCACCGCGGGGACCGGCTCGGAAGCCACGCCTAACGCTATCCTGGCGATCCCGGAGCGCAATACCAAAGTGGGGATTATCTCGCCGGTATTGCTGCCGGATTACGTGGCGCTGTTACCGGAATTAACCACCAGCATGCCCGCCGCTATTGCCGCATCAACCGGAATCGATGCGCTGTGCCACCTGCTGGAATGTTTTACTGCCACGGTCGCCAATCCGGTGAGCGATAACGCAGCCTTAATCGGCTTATATAAACTGGTGCGCAATATCGACCGCTCGGTGACCCAGCCGCAGGATCTGACGGCGAAACTGGAGATGCTGTGGGCCTCTTACTACGGCGGCGTGGCTATCAATCATGCCGGCACCCATCTGGTACACGCGCTCTCCTATCCGCTTGGCGGCAGTTGGCATCTACCCCACGGCGTCGCTAACGCCATTCTACTGGCCCCCTGTATGCAAGTGGTTCGTCCGCATGCGGTCGCAAAATTCGCCCAGGTATGGGATCTGATCCCCGACGCCGATTGCACGTTAAGCCCCGAAGAGAAGTCCCACGCGCTTGTCGCCTGGCTGGCGCAATTAGTGAAACGGCTGCAGCTGCCGGATAACCTCGCCGCGCTCGGCGTCCCGCAACAAAGTATCCGCGAACTGAGCGCCGCGGCGCTGGATGTCAAACGTTTAATGAATAACGCACCTTGCAGCATCAACCAGGACGACGTCCAGGCGATCTATCAGACGCTGTTTCCACAGTCATGTCATCAGGGAGAGGAAAGATAAATGCATCAGTCTATTCGCGGCGTGTTAACCGCCATTGTGACCCCCTTCACCGCCGACGGCGAATTGAATCTGCAGGCGTTGCAGCAGCAGATTGAGCGCCAACTGGCCGCCGGTAACGGCATCTTTTGCGGCGGCACCAACGGCGAATTTTTCGTGCTCAATGAGGCCGAGAAAATTGCCGTCAGCCAAACCTGCGTCGACGCTGTCGCCGGCCGTGCGCCGGTGGTGGCGCATATTGGCGAAGTGTCGACACGGGAAACCATTCGTCTTGGCCAGCAGGTAGCCCGGCTAGGAGTTGATGCCGTTTCGGTTATCACCCCGTGGTTCGTCCCGTTGAAACAAGAGGAGTTGATTAGCCACTACACGGCGATTGCCGACGCGCTCAGCGTGCCGGTATTCCTGTACAACATTCCGGCTCGCACCGGCAACACCATTGCGCCGCAGACCGCACGCCTGCTGGCTGCGCATGGCAACATCATCGGGATTAAAGATAGCGCCGGCAGCTACGATAGCCTGAAAGGGTTTCTTGACGCGGTAGAGGATATCGACGGCTTCAACGTACTGAACGGGCCCGACTCCCTGATTCATCAGGGCTTCGTAGACGGCTGCTCTGCCTGCATTTCCGGATTGGCGAACGTCGCGCCACGGGAGATTAACGCCATCTGGTCAACCTTCCAGGCCGGGGATATCGCCGCGTCAAGCCGGGCGCAGGAGAGCGTGACCGGCCTGCGTACCGACCTGTACAAAGTTGCCTTTTCTCCCGCCGCAGTGAAAAAAGCCCTACAGCTGATGGGTTATGAGGTCGGCGA
>CABUCP010000687.1 GCA_902490055.1 uncultured Klebsiella sp.
AAAAAAATATTGTCGCTGGCACGCTGGGAAAATAACCGCTCCCCCCGCAAAATAAGGGTGCTTATCTCTCTTTTTCCCTGGAGGGGAAATGTCCCGCGTATCGCAGGCAAGGAGCCTGGGTAAATATTTCCTGTTAGTCGACAACATGTTGGTTGTTCTCGGCTTTTTTGTCGTATTTCCTCTCATCTCGATCCGCTTTGTCGATCAAATGGGCTGGGCGGCGCTGATGGTCGGAATTGCGCTTGGTCTACGACAGCTGGTGCAACAGGGTTTAGGCATTTTCGGCGGCGCGATTGCCGACCGCTTTGGCGCCAAACCGATGATTGTCACCGGTATGCTGATGCGCGCGGGCGGCTTTGCCGCGATGGCCGTAGCCCATGAACCCTGGGTGCTATGGCTTTCCTGTGTACTGTCCGGGTTAGGCGGCACCCTATTCGACCCGCCGCGAGCGGCGCTGGTGGTCAAGCTAGTGCGTCCGCACCAGCGCGGGCGCTTCTTCTCCATTCTGATGATGCAGGATAGCGCCGGTGCGGTAATCGGCGCCCTGCTCGGCAGTTGGCTCTTACAGTACGATTTCCGTCTGGTATGCAGCGCGGGCGCGGCGTTGTTTATCGCCTGCGCGGCGTTTAATGCCTGGTACCTGCCAGCATGGAAACTTTCAACGGTCAGGACTCCCGTGCGTGAGGGGTTGAGGTTGGTGTTACGCGATAAACGTTTCGTGACCTATGTGCTGACTTTAACCGGCTACTACATGCTGGCGGTGCAGGTGATGCTCATGCTGCCAATTATGGTTAATGACATCGCCGGTTCCCCGGCGGCGGTGAAATGGATGTACGCGATTGAGGCTACTATTTCGCTGACGCTGTTGTACCCTATCGCCCGCTGGAGCGAAAAACGTTTTCGTCTTGAGCATCGCCTGATGGCCGGATTACTGGTCATGACGCTTGCCATGCTACCCATTGGGTTAACCAGCACCCTGCAGCAGCTGTTTACGCTAATCTGCATTTTCTACATGGGTTCCATCATTGCCGAGCCGGCGCGTGAAACGCTGGGAGCCTCGCTGGCCGATGCCCGCGCTCGCGGCAGCTATATGGGCTTTAGCCGCTTAGGGTTAGCCTTTGGCGGCGCGTTGGGCTATGCCGGCGGCGGCTGGCTATTTGATGCCGGTAAGGCGGCCAATCAGCCTGAGCTCCCCTGGCTGATGCTGGGGGTAATCGGCTTCGCCACTTTCGTCGCGCTTTGGTGGCAATTCAGTCAGAAACGTTCTGCTTCCGGGATGCTTGAACCCCGTACCTGAACCTTGCCCGGAGTGGTAATCCTTATTTTCAGCATTTTCCGCTGGTACAAGCAGGGCTAGCAGGCCATGCTGCTTTATGTCAGGATTAGCCATGGCATGACGTTAAGGAACCCAATGAAAAAGATGTTGATCGCGGCCGCGCTGATAGTTAGCGGCCTTCTGAGCGGCTGTAACCAGCTGACGCAATATTCCGTTAGCGAGCAGGAAATTAACCAGGCGCTGCAGAAACGTAATCACTTCGCCAAGGATATCGGCTTGCCTGGCGTGGCGGATGCGCATATTGAGCTGCAAAATCTGACCAGCGCTATTGGTCGTGAAGAGCCAAACAAAGTGGCCCTGAGCGGTACGGCAAACCTGGATCTCAATTCATTATTCGGTAATCAGAAAGCAACCATCGATCTGAAACTGAAAGCGCTGCCGGTGTTCAATAAAGAACAGGGCGCGATCTATCTGCGCGAAATGGAGGTGGTGGATGCCAAGGTTAAGCCGGAAAAACTGACTTCCGTGGTACAAACGCTGATCCCTTATCTGAATCAGTCGCTGCGTAGCTATTTCAACCAGCAGCCAGCCTACGTTCTGCGTGAAGACGCCAGCACAGGTGAAGC
>CABUCP010000688.1 GCA_902490055.1 uncultured Klebsiella sp.
CTGAATTTCAGGCAGTTTGCGCAGAAATTCGGCGTTAAAAGCGCCCTTTGACTCAATGTTTAATGATGTACATATCTTTGGTGTAGTAGTAACCCAGCTTATCCGAGATGAATCCGCCGACCCACGGCTTCACTAAATGGGTACGCACATAGTGATAGACCGGGATCGCCGGTACGTCCTGGGCCAACAAATCCTCAGCCTGCTGATAGAACTGCCCACGCGCGGCGGTATCGGATGCCTTCGCCGCATCATGCAAAGCTTTATCATAGGCCGGGTTGCTGTACTGACTGGTGTTTTCACTGTCGCCAGTGCGGAAGTTATTCAGGAACGACGCGGCGTCGTCATAATCGGCGATCCAGGCATAGCGCACGGCATCGAAATTATGCGTATGCATGGTATCCAGCATGGTTTTCCACTCCTGGTTTTGCAGCCTGGCCTCTACGCCGAGGTTTTTCTTCCACATCGAGCTGGCGGCGATAGCAATACGCTGGTGCGTCTCCGAGGTGTTATACAGCAGGTTAAACGCCAGCGGATGGCTTTCGTTAAACCCCGCTTCATTGAGCAACTTCTTCGCCTCGGCGATACGTTTGTCACGCGGCCAACTGGCGTAATCCGGTTGCTTCAGCGTCACACCGCCGATATTGGGCTGGCTAATCAACCAGGCCGGACGCTGGCCCTGCCCCATCACTTTGTCAGCGATAATATCTTTATCCAGCCCCATATTCAGCGCCCGACGCACCCGTGGGTCGTTGAATGGCGGCCTGGTGGTATTCAGTTCGTAGTAGTAGGTCGCCAACTGCGGCGAGACGTTAAGCTGAGAACCCATGGTCTTCTTCAACAGCGCAAACTGATTCACCGGTACGGTATAAACGATATCAATCTCACCGGCTTTATAGCGGTTCACCTCCGCCGCCTCGGAGGTAATCGGTAAATAGGTCACCTGATTAATGACCGTATGTTCGTTATCCCAGTATTTAGGATTGCGTTGCGCCACAATACGTTCGTTGACCACCCATTTTGATAGTGTGTAAGCGCCGCTGGTGACGATATGCTCCGGCTTGGTCCACTTCTCGCCAAAACGCTCCACCAGCACTTTATCAATCGGTACCAAAGATGGATGAGCCAGCATCGCGAGGAAAGCGGCGTTAGGCTGGTTTAACGTCACCTGCAGCGTCGTATCGTCGAGCGCTTTCACGCCGAGGGTTTCCGGCGCTTGTTTCCCTTCGGCTATCTCACGGGCGTTAACAATATGCATGTTGCCCGGATAGCTGGCGTACGGCGATGCGGTCGCCGGCGTCACCAGACGCTCCCAGCTCCAGACAATGTCCTGTGCAGTAATGGCGGTACCATCAGACCAGGTAATGCCGGGGCGCAGATGGAAGGTCCAGACGAGGTTATCTTTATTCTCCCACTTCAGCGCCAGGCGCGGCTGAATTTCACCCTGCGGCGAAACGCTGACCAGCCCTTCGAACAGATCGCTGATGATATTAAACTCCACATCGCTTTCGACCTTATGCGGGTCGAGCGAAGCAGGTTCATTACCGTTATTTCTGACTAACTCCTGTTTCTCCGCGAGCGCAGTGCCCGGCGGAACCTGTGCGGCGATAGCGGACGTAACGCCGCTAAGTAAATCCAAAACCAGTAATGCGTGTGTGATGCGGTTATATTGTTGTAGTTTCATTTCCCTTGCCTTTACGCGTCGTTGTACCCATTCCACACTTAGTCGCAGACTGGAATAAAGGCAATATTTTTCAGTAACCTATAAGATTCAGATCTGCTTTCCCCTGCCGAACGCACAAACATACTGTCGAATGATAATTTGTTAGAATAAAATTCCGCGCCGCTGCGCTGAAATCTAAGTAAAGATGGGTAAAAGCATTATGGCTTTCGGCGCGCTTT
>CABUCP010000689.1 GCA_902490055.1 uncultured Klebsiella sp.
AATAATGCCCCCTGCGCATCAATACCGCGTGAAATACCAAATATTTCTTTATCACCAATAATCAGCTTCACCGGGCGATTAATAAAGTTATCCAGTTTTTCCCAACGCGGCAGATAAGGGGTCAAACCTTCCTGTTCGAAGAGTTCAAGACCGGTACGTAGCTCTTTAACCAATCGCGCCGTCAACGTATTACGGTCAATAGATACGCCCGCTTCCTGGAGACTTATCCAGCCTTGGTTAACGACATCGGACTCTACCCGTCGCATCACGAGGTTAATACCTGCCCCGCTAACGATCTGCGCCGCATCGCCGGTTTTTCCGGTTAATTCGACGAGGATCCCGGAAAGCTTGCGATCCTTCAGATAGATATCATTCGGCCATTTCACACGAACTTTATCAGCCCCCAGGCTCTGCAGCACTTCGGCAATGACAATACCAATCACCAAACTCAAACCGATCGCCGCAGCGGGCCCCTGCTCCAGGCGCCAGTACATTGAGAGGTAGAGGTTGGCGCCGAATGGTGAGAACCACTTACGCCCGCGGCGCCCTCGCCCTGCCTGCTGGTATTCGGCCACACAGGCATCGCCGGACTCCAGTTCATTCAAGCGATCCAGCAGATACTGGTTCGTGGAGTCAATAACCGGCAATACCGTTACCCGCCCTTGTGCAATCTGGCTGGCAATTTTCTGCTCATCCAATAGCTCGATGGGTTCAGGCAGGCTATAGCCCTTCCCCGGTACGGTAAAAACATCAACCCCCCAATCCCGGAGCGTCTGCATATGTTTGTTGATCGCCGCACGGCTCATTCCCAGGTGCTCACCCAGCTGCTCACCGGAGTGAAACTCGCCGTCTGCCAGAATAGAGATAAGCGTCAGGGGTACTGTATTGTCTTTCATGCAATGGTCTCTTCCGCGTTCACTTCACCATGTTCACCGATGAAGCGTACTTCCGGCTGTAGCCAAACGTTAAATTTCTCGCCAACCTGCTGACGGACGTAGTGTGCTAAATGAACGACGTCATCGCTGGTCGCCTGATTATCATTAATCAGCACCAGCGCCTGCTGGCGATGGACCGCTGCCCCACCGATAGTTTTGCCTTTCAGCTGGCACTGGTCGATAAGCCAGCCCGCGGCCAGCTTAACGCTACCATCCGCCTGAGGGTAATGCGGCGCATTCGGAAATTCTTTCAACAGCGCTTCAGCAGTCTGCATACTGACAACCGGGTTCTTAAAGAAGCTTCCGGCATTGCCATTAACCTTCGGGTCCGGCAGCTTGGTCATACGCATATGGCAGACCGAATCAAATACCTGCCGCGGTGTGACGGTCTGCGGATCGAGGCGAGTCAACTCACCGTAGGTAAGTACAGGTTGCCACGCTTTTGCCAACGATAGCCCAACGGCGACAATTGCGTAACGATCCTGGTATTCATGTTTGAAAATGCTATCGCGATAGCCAAAACGGCACTCCGCGGCAGAGAGGCGATGTTTGCGGCCTGTTTCCAGCTCAATGCAGTCAACATACTCACACACACGCTGTAGTTCGACGCCATAGGCGCCAATATTTTGGATCGGTGAAGATCCCGCGCACCCGGGAATTAAAGCCAGGTTTTCAAGCCCGGGCATTTCATTTTCCAGCGCGAACTGCACCAGTTTATGCCAATTTTCGCCGGCGCCCACGTGTAAACGCCAGGCTTCAGACGTTTCACTAACCTCGATACCCATGATGCGGTTGATAATAACCGTACCGGAATAGTCTTTCAGGAACAGTACGTTGCTTCCTTCACCAAGGATCAGAGTAGGTTGACGTTCTGCAACGGCAGCTTGCCAGGCAGTCAGCAACTGCTGTTCAGTTTCAGCAAGAACGATCGCTTTAGCAGAACGGTTAATGCCAAAGGTATT
>CABUCP010000690.1 GCA_902490055.1 uncultured Klebsiella sp.
TCGTTTCCTGAGCAATATGGTGATGCCGAATATCGGCGCGTTTATCGCGTGGGGGATTATCACCGCATTATTTATTCCAACAGGGTGGATGCCGAACGAGACGCTGGCGAAGCTGGTTGGTCCGATGATCACCTATCTGCTGCCGCTACTGATCGGTTACACCGGCGGTAAACTGGTCGGCGGCGAGCGCGGCGGCGTTGTCGGCGCCATCACCACTATGGGCGTTATCGTCGGCGCGGATATGCCGATGTTCCTGGGTTCAATGATCGCCGGCCCGCTGGGCGGCTACTGCATCAAGAAATTCGACGCCTGGGTAGACGGTAAGATCAAATCCGGCTTTGAAATGCTGGTGAATAACTTCTCCGCCGGCATCATCGGGATGATCCTCGCTATTCTGGCATTCCTCGGCATCGGTCCGGCGGTTGAAGTCCTGTCGAAACTGCTGGCGGCTGGCGTTAACTTCATGGTGGCGCACGACATGCTGCCGCTGGCGTCTATCTTTGTTGAACCGGCGAAAATCCTGTTCCTCAACAACGCCATTAACCACGGTATCTTCTCACCGCTGGGTATTCAGCAGTCCCATGAGCTGGGCAAATCCATCTTCTTCCTGATTGAAGCGAACCCGGGTCCGGGGATGGGCGTCCTGCTGGCGTATATGTTCTTTGGCCGCGGCAGCGCGAAGCAGTCTGCAGGTGGTGCGGCAATCATCCACTTCCTGGGCGGTATCCACGAAATTTACTTCCCGTACGTGCTGATGAACCCGCGTCTGATTCTGGCCGTTATTCTCGGCGGTATGACCGGCGTGTTTACTCTGACCATTCTCAACGGCGGTCTGGTCTCTCCGGCTTCCCCTGGTTCCATTCTGGCGGTTCTGGCGATGACGCCAAAAGGCGCTTACTTCGCTAACATCGCGGCCATTATCGCCGCCATGGCGGTCTCCTTCATTGTCTCCGCAATCCTGCTGAAAACCAGCAAGGTGAAAGAAGAAGACGATATCGAAGCGGCGACTCGTCGTATGCACGACATGAAAGCCGAGTCCAAAGGCGCGGCGACGCCGCTGGCGGCGGGCGACGTTGCCAACGATCTGAGCCACGTACGTAAAATCATCGTGGCCTGCGATGCCGGTATGGGTTCCAGCGCCATGGGCGCCGGGGTACTGCGCAAAAAAGTCCAGGATGCCGGGCTGAGCAATATCTCGGTCACCAACAGCGCGATTAACAACCTGCCGCCGGATGTCGACCTGGTGATTACCCACCGCGACCTGACCGAGCGCGCGATGCGCCAGGTGCCGCAGGCGCAGCATATTTCGCTGACCAACTTCCTCGACAGCGGCCTGTACACCAGCCTGACCGAGCGTCTGGTCGCGGCGCAGCGCCACACCGACAACGAAGTAAAAGTTAACGATAGCCTGAAAGACAGCTTTGATGCGGGCAACAGCAACCTGTTCAAGCTGGGCGCCGACAACATTTTCCTCGGTCGCCATGCCGCTACCAAAGAAGAAGCGATTCTCTTCGCCGGCGAACAGCTGGTGAAAGGCGGATACGTCGAGCCGGAATACGTGCAGGCGATGCTTGACCGCGAGAAGCTGACCTCAACCTATCTCGGCGAATCTATCGCGGTACCGCACGGCACCATTGAAGCGAAAGATCGCGTACTGAAAACCGGCGTCGTCTTCTGCCAGTATCCGGAAGGCGTCCGCTTCGGTGAAGAAGAAGACGAGGTTGCGCGCCTGGTTATCGGGATCGCCGCCCGCAATAACGAGCACATTCACGTAATCACCAGCCTGACCAACGCGCTGGATGACGAAACCGTGATTGAGCGGCTGGCGAAAACCACCAGCGTTGAAGAAGTCCTGTCGCTGCTGAATAAGTAATCAGCACGGTCCATACCCTCTC
>CABUCP010000691.1 GCA_902490055.1 uncultured Klebsiella sp.
TTCCTCAGGGCAAGGAAGCCCTGCGCTATTTTTCCTGTTACCACTCCAGACAAATTTTTCCGAAGTGCGAACCGCTTTGTTGATAGCGGAAGGCTTCCGGCAACTCCTCCAGCGCGAACACTTTATCAATCAGCGGCTGCAGCGCATTTTGATCCAGCGCTTTAACATACTCCTGCTGCTGGCGATGATTTCCCACCACGACGCCTTGTAACCGAGCCTGCCTAGTCATCAGCAAATGAGTAGGTACCTGGCCTTCAAAGCCGGTTAATACGCCGATCAGCGCAATGCAGCCGCCCATACTCACCGCTTCGAAAGAGTGACCGAGCGTGCCGGGACCGCCGAGTTCGACGATAATATCCGCGCCGTGATTACCGGTGATGTCCTGCACCGCCGCCCCCCACTGCGGGGTGGTACGGTAGTTGATGATATGATCGGCGCCAAGCTTGCGCGCACGCGCGAGTTTTTCATCGGATGACGAGGTCACGATAACCTGCGCCCCCATGCTTTTGGCTATCTGCAGCGCGGTGATCGACACGCCGCCGGTGCCCAGCGTCAGTACCGTATCGCCGGCTTTGAGTTTCCCTTCCACCACCAGCGCGCGCCAGGCGGTTAGCCCTGAGGTGGTTATGGTCGCCGCCTGTTTAAAGCTCCAACCGTGGGGAGCGCGTGTAAAATGGCTGGCGGGGCGGACCACGTACTGCGCGGCGAAGCCATCGGCGCCATCGCCAGGAGTGCGGCTGAAATCGGCCACCTGGCGCTGGGGTTGCCCATCCGGCCATTGCGGGAAAAAGCAGGCGACCACGCTGTCGCCGACCTTGAATTCGCTGACGCCTGCGCCGACCGCTTCCACCACCCCTGCGCCATCGGCCATCAATATCCTCCCATCATCAACGGGGATAACGCCGGTCGCCACCAGCAAATCATGATAGTTCAGCGAAGTAGCGTGGATCGCTACGCGAATCTGCCCTTCTCCGGGGGCGCCTGGATCAGGAAGATCAACCAATTGCAGGGTATCCAGCGTCGCGGGTTTTTTAACTGTCCAGGCTTTCATCATCAGACCTCATTATTGAGCGCGTTGTTGATTAAGTATTGTCCGAGGTCTGAAGAGTGCAATCTATCCCGCTTCTTTGTCGCGGTGTGAGACTTATGAATTTCGCTCATGGGCCTGTTCTTATTTGCCTGGCTAATCAACGGCCTGCCGGCTCTCTATAATCTTCTTATCCTATCGACACGCGGAAGGCCGCGGCTTTCCGTTCGGAGATCAAAACATGCAAAATCCACTGAACTCGCGCCAACAGGCGCTTATCCCGGTGGCCGCCCTGGCCGCTGAAGGCCATATCGCGGCGCTGGTTCCGGCGCTGAATGTCGCGCTTGATAGCGGGCTTACGATTAACGAGCTGAAAGAGACGCTGGTACAACTCTATGCCTACTGCGGTTTCCCGCGCAGCCTGAATGCATTGTCATGCCTGATGACGGTCTTAAGCGAGCGGCAAGCGCGAGGGATTATTGACGAAGAGGGCGCGGATGCGAGCCCGCAACCGGAAAACTGGGATAGCCTGCAGGCCGGTAGCCGTAATCAAACTCAACTGGTCGGTCGGGCCGTGAGCGGGCCGCTATTTGATTTTGCCCCAGCCATTGATAGGTATCTGAAAGCGCATCTGTTTGGCGATATTTTCCAGCGCGACGTACTGGACTGGCCGACACGCGAGCTGGCGACGATCTCCATGCTGGCCGCGTTGTCCGGCGCGGAAAGCCAACTGAAGAGCCATTACGCGATTAGTCTGCATAACGGGTTGACGGTGCAACAGCTACGGGCATTCGTTGCTGTGCTGGCGGAAAAAGTGAACGCCGGAGTGGCGAAAAACGCCTCTGTGGCGCTGGAGACGCTTCTG
>CABUCP010000692.1 GCA_902490055.1 uncultured Klebsiella sp.
AGGTGTCCACTCGGTAACGTCATTGCGATCTCCTTTTGTGATGCAACTGTTTTACCAAACCAATAAAATTTAGCAATATATTAACTAAATCTATGATTGATCCAGCGGGCAATCTGACGCAATGCGTGATCGAAATTACGGTAAACCGGCTTAAACGGCACCTCCAGCAGCTTGCCGTCCGCAGAGGATGAAGTGATTAAGCGCGACTCCTCTTCCGGGCTAAACGGGTCATCTTTCCAGTAGCCGGAGAGCATCGGCGTCGGGCAGCGGCGGCCTAGCAACCCCTGGGTTTTTAATGAATAGCGATTAAGCTCGATGCGCAGGGCTTCGTCGGAGGCATCGTGCATACCGAGACGCGACGCCAGCACATCAAGGAACATCTCCGGTACCCGCGCCATCAGCTGTGGATCCACCAGCAGGTTATGCACAACCGGCCCCAGACAGGCCACCGCCTTCAAGCGCTGTGGTTCCAGATATCCCAGGCGAACCGCGATATTGGCGCCGAAACGGAAGCCAAATGCCGCGACCCGGGTATGATCGACCCACGGCACGTTCTGCAGATGCTGTAACACGTACTGGTGCAGCATGCTGGTATCCTGGCTCAGCGTCCACTTGGTGGAAAAACCAATAGACGGCATATCCAGCGTCAGCATGGCGATACCCAGCGGCGCGAAATATTTTTCATACAGGCTGTAGTAATCGGTTTGCAGCGAGTCCAGCCCGCCGCACATCAGCACCGTCGGGAACGGGCCTTCGCCCTTCGGCATATGCAGGAAGCCGGTCACCGGCGAGCCGCCGGGAATGGCGAATTCCAGCTCGCGAAGCTCGCCAGGCAAGCGCTGCGCCGCCTCTTCATAGGCCCGATTTGCCAGGGTTTGCGCCTGATCGGCGAGCCCGTCGCCCTTAATATGCGGGTAGGCGGCGATGCTATAAAGGTTGGAGGCATGTAGCCAGTGGCGGCCGCTCAGCAGCGGGTCGGCTTCCTGAGTCGCCTTTTGCTGCCACATCATCGCCTGCTTAGTCCACTCAAATACCCAGTTGCCGCCGCGATAGCCTATCACCGTATCGTAGAGCTCCGGGTCGGAGCGTTCGGCATCGCTCATCACGATCCGCGCCTGGACATCCCAAATCTCCTGCGGCGATACGCCGCGCCAGATCCACATCAGGCGATTGATCAGCCGATACCAGTGATCGACATGATTACCGCTCAGCGCGCTCTGCATTCCCTGATGCTGACCGGATGAGAATCGACGGACCAGCGTTGAGGTTTCCGGGTATTTGAATCGGGGTTTAAACAACGTTTCGCTAAGGTTAGCCTGTGACATGTGCCGCCTCCATCATGTTGCTGCTATAGCTATTGTAACCTGCGTCAGGGTAAAAAAAACCACGCCCGGCATAACCGGGCGTGGTAATTATTCACCGCGAGAGGGAATTAACGGCCAGCGATCGGCGGGACGAAGACCACGCCCATATCCCACGGCTGTTCAATCCAGGTATCCTGCGGGATATCAACGACATAATCATCAACCAGCGGGCGACCCGCCGGTTTAGCGAAAATGGTGACGAAGTGCGCTTTAGGATACATTTCGCGGATAGCGACGGCGGTACCGCCGGTATCGACCAGGTCATCGATAACGATGAAGCCTTCGCCATCGCCTTCAGCGCGTTTCAGAACGGTCAGTTCACGCTGATTGTCATGGTCGTAACTTGAGATGCAAACGGTATCAACATGACGAATACCCAGTTCACGCGCCAGTAAAGCTCCCGGTACCAGACCGCCACGACTAACGGCAATGATGCCTTTCCATTGTTCGACCGGCAGCAGACGGCTTGCCAGTTTGCGGGCGTGAATCTGCAACATGTCCCAGGTGACGACGTATTTTTCGCTCA
>CABUCP010000693.1 GCA_902490055.1 uncultured Klebsiella sp.
AAACTGCGACACCATTAAAAAGGCCCGCCGCTGGCTGGAAGCCCATCAGATAGAGTATCGCTTCCACGACTATCGCGTTGACGGACTGGACCGCGAATTACTCAATACTTTTATTGCCGAGTTAGGCTGGGAAGCGCTACTGAACACCCGCGGCACTACCTGGCGCAAACTCGATGAATCGGTCCGCGCCGGTATCGATAACGCCGATGCGGCAGCGGCTCTGATGCTGGAAATGCCGGCAATTATCAAACGCCCATTGCTCTGCGCTCCCGGTCAGCCTATGCTGCTGGGCTTTAACGAAGCAAACTACGAGAAATTTATTAACGAGGTGTAGTCTATGTCTTGCCCGGTCATTGAGCTGGCTCAGCAGCTTATTCGCCGCCCTTCCCTCAGCCCCAACGATGCGGGATGCCAGGCGTTAATGATTGAACGCCTGCGGGCGATTGGCTTTACCGTCGAAGCAATGGACTTCGGCGATACGCAAAATTTCTGGGCCTGGCGCGGACAGGGTGAAACGCTGGCCTTTGCCGGCCATACTGACGTGGTACCCGCCGGCGATGCCGACCGCTGGATCAATCCGCCGTTTGAACCGACCATTCGCGACGGGATGCTGTTTGGCCGCGGCGCGGCGGACATGAAAGGTTCACTGGCGGCCATGGTTGTCGCCGCCGAGCGCTTTGTCGCGCAGTATCCGGACCACAAAGGTCGGCTGGCGTTTTTAATCACCTCTGATGAAGAAGCCAGCGCCACTCATGGCACGGTGAAAGTGGTTGAAACGCTGATGGCGCGCAACGAACGCCTCGATTACTGCCTGGTGGGAGAACCCTCCAGTACCGAAGTGGTTGGCGACGTGGTAAAAAACGGCCGTCGCGGCTCACTCACCTGTAACCTGACGATTCATGGCGTACAGGGTCATGTGGCCTATCCGCACCTTGCCGATAACCCCGTACACCGCGCCGCGCCAATGCTGGCTGAACTGGTGGGCATCGAGTGGGATAAAGGCAACGAGTACTTCCCGCCGACCAGCATGCAAATCGCCAACGTGCAGTCAGGCACCGGCAGCAACAACGTGATCCCCGGCGACATGTTCGTCCAGTTCAACTTCCGTTTCAGCACCGAGCTGACCGATGAGATGATCAAAGCGCGCGTCGTGGCGCTACTGGAAAAATATCAACTGCGCTATACCGTCGAGTGGCGGCTCTCCGGCCAGCCGTTCCTGACCGGCCGCGGTAATCTGGTCGATGCGGTGGTGAACGCCATTGAGCACTATAATGAAGTTAAACCACAGCTGTTAACCACCGGCGGCACTTCAGACGGGCGCTTTATTGCCCGGATGGGCGCGCAGGTTGTCGAACTGGGCCCGGTCAATGCCACCATTCATAAAATCAACGAATGCGTGAATGCCGCCGACCTGCAGCTGCTGGCGCGGATGTATCAACGCATCATGGAACAACTGGTCGCCTGACGGCAATAACGTTTACCCCGCAGCGCAACTGCGGGGTAAAGAGAGGACACAGCATGGAATGGCTTATCAACCACTGGTGGATTCTGGTGTTGGTATTTTTAGTCGGGGTGATGATTAACGTGATTAAAGATCTGAATCGCGTCGACCCAAAAAAGTATCTCGATAATAAACCGGATCTGCCGCCGCATCGCGATTTTAACAGCAAGTGGGATGACGACGACGACTGGCCGAACAAAGACCAGCCGAAAAAGTAAACCTGCGCTACCCGTCATCGCGAATGCTGGATAAATTCCCGGGTTGCGGCTGACGCCTTACCAGGGCTACCCAACCTACATGCGACAATAAATTCGCCTACGGACCCGGTCCGTAGGCCCGCGCAAGCGCAGCGCCGCCGGGCAATATCCGCGGATCAGGTGCCGCT
>CABUCP010000694.1 GCA_902490055.1 uncultured Klebsiella sp.
TATATCATAAAGCCTCCGGGACGGGGGCTTTTGTCTGGTCAGGATATGAACCGTGTCACCTTTAGCGTGGTCGCCATTATGTTATTAGCAGCAACAACGACATTGCCGTTTGTTCTTAATGCCGGTTTTGGCAAGGCGCCGCAGGGTGCGCAACTGAGTCTCGTCGAACAATCGCCGAACTACCGCGACGGTCAGTTCCACAACCAGCTGCCGACGCCGGGATTCACCGGACAGAAAAATATGCTGGCCGCATGGTGGGATTTTCTGGTGACTAAACGGGAAAACGCCCGCCCGCAGCAGCCGCTGCCGCTGGTGAATACCGATCTCGCCAGTTTGCCGATAGGCCAGGAGGCGATGGTCTGGCTCGGCCACTCGTCGTGGTACCTGCAGCTGGCGGGTAAACGTATCCTGATTGATCCGGTGTTCAGCGACTACGCGGCGCCGTTCTCTTTCATCAATAAAGCCTTCCCGGGAGACTATCCGTGGAGCGCGCAGCGGATGCCGGAAATTGACGTGCTGATTATCTCGCACGATCACTATGACCATCTTGACTACGCCACCATCAAAGCGCTGATGCCGAAAATCAAACGCGTGGTGACGCCGCTGGGCGTCGGCTCGCATCTGCGCTACTGGGGGATGGACGCTGCGCTTATCGATGAAGTGGACTGGAACCAGGCGGTACAAATCAGCGATGAGCTAACGATCCATGCGCTGCCCGCTCGTCACTTCTCCGGCCGCGGCCTGAAACGCAACCAGACGCTGTGGGCCAGTTTCATGTTCGTGACTCCGCAGCAGAAGATTTACTACAGCGGCGATAGCGGCTACGGCCCGCACTTTAAGGCGATTGGCGAACAGTTTGGCGCCATCGACCTGGCAATCATGGAAAACGGTCAATATGACCAGGACTGGAAGTACATTCACATGATGCCGGATGAAACGGCGCAGGCCGCTGACGATTTACGCGCCCGGTCGGTATTACCGGGGCATGCCGGACGCTTTGTGCTGGCAAAACACAGCTGGGACGATCCGTACCAGCGGCTGGCGGCAGCCAGTGAAGGGCGGGAGTGGCGTTTACTGACGCCAATGCTGGGCGAACCGGTGTGGGTCGCTGATAAGACACAATCATTTAACGCCTGGTGGCGCTAACCGCCAGAGTGGTTCAGGAGGAGAGAGGAGATATGACTATATCCGCTCAGGTGATTGAGACTATCGTGGAATGGATTGATGACAATCTGCATCAACCGCTGCGAATTGATGATATTGCGCGCCATGCCGGATACTCGAAATGGCATCTGCAACGGCTGTTTTTACAGTACAAAGGGGAGAGTCTCGGGCGCTACATTCGCGAACGCAAGCTGCTGCTGGCGGCGCGCGACCTGCGCGATACCGATCAGCGGGTTTATGATATCTGCCTGAAATACGGCTTTGATTCACAGCAGACCTTCACCCGCATCTTTACTCGCACCTTTAATCAGCCGCCGGGCGCCTATCGAAAAGAGAACCACAGCAGCGCGCACTAGGCGCTGCCTGTCGATGAGTCCGCCACCTGGCGGGCTTTTTTTTACTCTTTTTGCCCCTACAGGAATGTCGCTTAACGCTCCAGCGAGAACCAGCGGCGCCACACCCAGCGTAGTACCAGATATTCGATCACGCCCAATATCAGGAACCACAGGCAAAAAATCAGCGTGTACAGCTGATTAAGGTCCATCAGGTGGAATGAGGTCACCAACTTTTGCGCCAGCGTCAGGCCGAGCGAGGGCGCCGGCAGTAACAAGCAGGAGATCAGCGCCAACAGCAAAATGCTGGCGGCGGATAATAGCGTTTCAAGCGGGTGTTTCATTATATTGTTAATCGTCAGTTAAAAAACATATTGT
>CABUCP010000695.1 GCA_902490055.1 uncultured Klebsiella sp.
GATTTACGTATCAAAGAGATCAACGAATTATTACCTCCCGTTGCGCTCCTGGAAAAATTCCCCGCTACCGAAAATGCTGCTAACACCGTTGCACATGCTCGTAAAGCGATCCATAACATCCTCAGAGGCAATGACGATCGTCTGCTGGTGGTGATTGGCCCGTGCTCGATTCATGACCCTGCCGCGGCGAAAGAGTATGCCAGCCGCCTGCTGACGCTGCGCGACGAGCTGAAAGGCGAACTGGAAGTCGTTATGCGCGTCTATTTCGAGAAACCGCGCACCACCGTCGGTTGGAAGGGGCTGATTAACGATCCGCATATGGATAACAGCTTCCGCATCAACGACGGGCTGCGTATCGCGCGTAAGCTGCTGCTGGAAATCAACGACAGCGGCCTGCCGGCGGCAGGCGAGTTCCTTGACATGATCACCCCGCAGTATGTGGCGGACCTGATGAGCTGGGGCGCTATCGGCGCGCGTACTACCGAATCTCAGGTTCACCGCGAACTCTCTTCCGGTCTTTCTTGCCCGGTCGGTTTTAAAAACGGTACCGACGGCACCATCAAGGTTGCCATCGATGCGATTAACGCCGCTGGCGCGCCGCACTGCTTCCTGTCGGTGACCAAGTGGGGTCACTCGGCGATCGTCAACACCAGCGGTAACAGCGATTGCCATATCATTCTGCGCGGCGGTAAAGAGCCGAACTATAGCGCTAAGCACGTCGCGGAAGTGAAAGTGGGCCTGGCGAAAGCAGGGCTGCCTGCGCAGGTGATGATCGACTTCAGCCATGCCAACTCCAGCAAGCAGTTTAAAAAGCAGATGGAAGTCGGCGCCGACGTATGCCAGCAGATTGCCGGCGGCGAAAGCGCGATTATGGGCGTGATGATTGAAAGCCACCTGGTGGAAGGCAATCAGAGTCTGGAGAGCGGCGAACCGCTGGCCTACGGCAAGAGCGTGACCGACGCCTGCATCGGCTGGGAAGATACCGAGACCATCCTGCGCCAGCTGGCGGATGCGGTTAAGGCGCGTCGCGGCTAAGTTGCGCTGCGTTACTGGCGGCTGGGTTTGCGAAAGCCGCCAGCGACGCGGAATTAAAAAAGCGTGGGAAATCCCACGCTTTTTTGTCGCTGATAGATACCAGACGATATTACTTCGCTTTACCCTGGTTGGCGACGGCAGCGGCTTTCGCGGCGATTTCGTCGGCATTGCCCAGATAGTAGTGTTTGATAGGTTTGAAGTTTTCATCGAACTCATACACCAGCGGTACGCCAGTTGGGATGTTCAGTTCGAGGATTTCGTCTTCACCCATGTTGTCGAGGTATTTCACCAGCGCGCGCAGGGAGTTGCCGTGAGCGGCGATGATTACGCGCTCGCCGCTTTTCAGACGCGGCAGAATGGTTTCGTTCCAGTAAGGTACAACGCGATCGATGGTCAACGCCAGGCTCTCGGTGGTCGGCAGCTCGGCATCGGTCAGTTTCGCGTAACGCGGATCGTGACCTGGATAGCGCTCGTCGTCTTTGGTCAGTTCCGGCGGAGTGACGGCAAAGCCGCGGCGCCACTGTTTAACCTGCTCGTCGCCGTATTTCTCAGCGGTTTCCGCTTTGTTCAGCCCCTGCAGCGCGCCGTAGTGGCGTTCGTTCAGTTTCCAGGATTTCTCAACCGGCAGCCAGGCCTGATCCAGTTCGTCCAGCACGTTCCACAGGGTGTGGATGGCACGTTTCAGCACAGAGGTATAAGCAAAATCAAAGCTGAAGCCTTCAGCCTTCAGCAGTTTACCCGCAGCTTTCGCTTCGCTAACGCCTTTCTCTGACAGATCAACGTCGTACCAACCGGTGAAGCGGTTTTCGTTGTTCCATTGGCTCTCGCCATGACGGAC
>CABUCP010000696.1 GCA_902490055.1 uncultured Klebsiella sp.
TGAGCCTGAACGATGCTTCCCTGTTCTATGAACCGGAGAGCTCGACGGCGCTGGGCTTTGGCTTCCGCTGCGGCTTCCTTGGCCTGCTGCACATGGAAATCATTCAGGAGCGTCTGGAGCGTGAATACGATCTTGACCTCATCACCACCGCGCCGACGGTGGTCTACGAAGTAGAAACCACCTCTAAAGAGGTTATCTACGTCGATAGCCCGTCGAAGCTGCCGCCGCTGAACAATATTCAGGAACTGCGTGAGCCGATCGCCGAGTGTCACATGCTGCTGCCGCAGGAGTTCCTCGGCAACGTGATCACCCTGTGCATCGAGAAACGCGGCGTGCAGACCAACATGGTTTACCACGGTAAACAGGTTGCGCTGACCTATGAAATCCCGATGGCGGAAGTGGTCCTCGATTTCTTCGACCGTCTGAAGTCCACCTCCCGCGGCTATGCGTCGCTGGACTACAACTTCAAACGCTTCCAGGCCTCTAATATGGTGCGCGTTGACGTGCTGATCAACGGCGAGCGCGTCGATGCGCTGGCGCTGATCACCCACAACGATAACGCCCCTTATCGTGGTCGCGAGCTGGTCGAAAAGATGAAAGAGCTGATCCCGCGTCAGCAGTTCGATATCGCCATTCAGGCGGCTATCGGCAACCATATCATCGCGCGCTCTACCGTTAAACAGCTGCGTAAAAACGTGCTGGCGAAATGCTACGGCGGTGACGTTAGCCGTAAGAAAAAGCTGCTGCAGAAGCAGAAAGACGGTAAGAAGCGTATGAAACAGGTTGGTAACGTTGAACTGCCGCAGGAAGCGTTCCTCGCCATTCTGCACGTTGGTAAAGACGGCAAATAATCTAAGGAGTTGGCATGGCGAACATGTTTGCCCTGATTCTGGTCATTGCGACCCTCGTTACGGGGCTGTTGTGGTGCCTGGATAAGTTCGTATTCGCACCGAAACGTCGTGAACGCCAGGCCGCTGCTCAGGCAGCGACCGGCGAGCAGCTGGATAAAAAAACGCTGAAGAAAGTCGGCCCGAAACCGGGCTGGCTGGAAACCGGCGCCTCGGTCTTCCCGGTGCTGGCGATCGTGCTGATTGTGCGTTCGTTTATCTATGAACCTTTCCAGATCCCGTCTGGTTCGATGATGCCGACCCTGCTGATTGGCGATTTTATCCTGGTGGAGAAATTCGCCTACGGCATTAAAGATCCGATCTACCAGAAAACGCTGATCGAAACCGGGCATCCGAAACGCGGCGATATCGTGGTGTTTAAATATCCGCAGGATCCGCGTCTTGATTACATCAAGCGCGCGGTTGGTCTGCCGGGCGATAAAGTTACCTACGATCCGGTGGCGAAGCAGGTCACGATTGAGCCAGGCTGCGCCTCGGGTCAGGCCTGCGGCAATGCGCTGCCGGTAACTTACTCCAACGTTGAGCCGAGCGATTTTGTTCAGACCTTCTCCCGCAGCAACGGCGGCGAAGCAACCAGCGGCTTCTGGCAGTTGCCGAAAGGCGAATCCAAAGCCGACGGTATCCGTCTGACCGAGCGTAAAGAGACGCTGGGCGAAGTCACGCACCGTATTTTGATGGTACCGATTGCTCAGGACCAGGTGGGGATGTACTACCGTCAGTCCGGCCAGCCGCTGGCGACGTGGGTGGTTCCGCCGGGTGAATACTTCATGATGGGCGATAACCGCGACAATAGCGCCGACAGCCGTTATTGGGGCTTCGTGCCGGAAGCGAACCTGGTGGGTAAAGCTACCGCCATCTGGATGAGCTTCGAGAAACAGGAAGGCGAGTGGCCAACCGGCGTACGTTTATCACGCATTGGCGGCATTCACTAATTCCCAGCCTTAATTCACGCTGCCAATG
>CABUCP010000697.1 GCA_902490055.1 uncultured Klebsiella sp.
CCGTCGTTGCGATAGATTTCAAAACAGGGTTTATCCGCGATCTGGTACTCGCGGCTTTGCAGCAGACTGTCAAAGAACTGCAGCCAGGGCGTGGAAAAATCATGGTTAACGACGCGCGCGCTGGCGCAGGCGTATTCACCACCGGCAATTGCGGTGAGGATCACCCCTTCACTATTGGGCGGAATTGCGTAATCATCCGCCACGGTCACCGCGGTATCACAGCGCAGCTTTTCCGCTGGCACGTCCTGCGGGTTATCGTAATAGACAGCCACCCACTCGCGCGCAGGCACCTGACAGTGTCCGACCCACGCGGCGAGCTGTTCAAAGCCTTGTTTTACGGTTTGTTCCCAGGGGCCAACCATGTGAAACCCGGCAATCTTACGGGTATCGAGAGATTGAATACTGTAGTTCATCGTGCCTCCAGTGTAGATAAAATACTGTATGGATACACACTAAATTTAGCGGCCGGATAAACAACAGTATGTGCGCGGATTCACAGAGTCGCCATGATAGCGTAATGAAAAAGCCCGCCGCGATATGCGACGGGCCTGGTGGATACCCAACGTTAACGCTGCGTTAGATGCCGTGATGCAGATAGTCGCTCAAACGCGAGAACATACCGCCCTTGCCGACGCTCTCGAGGGTTACCAGCGGCCAGTGCGCCACCACTTTATCGCCGTCATATAAGGAAATCTCCCCCACCCGCTGATTGGCGGCGATCGGCGCCTCGAGATCCTTGGTATCAAGAACATATTTCGCTTTGATACGCGGCACTTCAGATTTCGGAATGGCCAGCCAGAAATCCTGATCGGTGCCCAGTTTGATCTGCTCTTTGTCGCCGTACCAGATATGTTCGACGCCGACTTGTTTGCCTTTTTGCAGTACCTGTACGGTATCGAAGTTCTGCTGGCCCCAGTGCAGCAGCTTCGCCGCCTGCTCTTCACGCCCTTTCGGACTCTCAGCGCCCATCACCACCGCAATCAATCGTCGCTGGCCGTCGACCGCCGAGGCGATCAGGTTAAACCCGGCGCCCGAGGTATGGCCGGTTTTCAGGCCATCGACGTTCATGGTTTTATCCCACAGCAGACCGTTGCGGTTCTGCTGCGTGATACCGTTCCACGTCAGGCTTTTCTCACTATACATGTGATAAACGTCTGGCTCGCCGTGGATAATCGCCCGCGACAGTACCGCCAGATCGTAGGCCGAGCTATGCTGGCCAGGCGCATCGAGGCCATGAACGGTTTCAAAATGGGTATCTTTCAGATGCAATTTTTCAACGTAGCTATTCATCATCGCCACAAACTGCGGCTGGCCGCCGGCGACATAGTCAGCAAGCGCCACGCAGGCGTCGTTGCCGGAATCAACAATTAACCCACGGCTGAGATCGCGCACGCTGACGCGGTCTCCGGCTTTGAGGAACATCAGCGAAGAACCGTCAAACACCGGGTTACCCTTCGCCCAGGCGTCTTTACCGACGGTGACCATGTCGTCAAAGGTAATACGATGGCTATCGATCGCGCGATCAACGACATAACCGGTCATGAGTTTGGTCAGGCTGGCAGGGTTACGCTGCTGGTGTTCATTACCGGCGGTCAGGATTTGACCGGTGGTGTAGTCCATCAGCACCCACGAACCGGCCTGAATCGAAGGCGGCGTCACGGTGACGGGAAAATCAGTAGCGGCAAAAGCGCAGGAAACGCTCGTAGCGAGCAAAGTTACAGCAAGTAAAAAACGGCCTTTCAACGGCATATCCTCAAGATTTACAGATTCGCCGTCCTTTTTACGGAAGTTCGCCTGAGAGATCAGGGTTTAATTGCAAGAAAATATGACACAAACAACAATCGATGATGAACAAAAATAAAG
>CABUCP010000698.1 GCA_902490055.1 uncultured Klebsiella sp.
TTAAATAGCCGAGCGCAATCTGCACAAAACCCGCACAATAAATCCCCAATCGTCCTGGTACACGGCCTCTTCGGCAGCCTGGACAACCTTGGGATCCTCGCCCGCGATCTGGTCGTCGACCACGACATTTTGCAGGTCGATATGCGTAACCACGGCCTATCGCCGCGTTCGCCGGAGATGACCTACCGGGCAATGGCGCAGGATCTGCTGGATACTATCGACGATCATCAGTTCGATAAAGCTACCTTTATTGGCCATTCGATGGGAGGCAAAGCGGTGATGGCGCTAACCGCGCTGGCGCCGGAGCGCATTGCCGGGCTGGTGGCTATCGATATCGCGCCGGTGGATTATCACGTGCGCCGCCACGATGAAATCTTTGCCGCGATCAACGCCGTCAGCGAGTCGGCGGCCAGTAGCCGTCAGCAGGCGGCGCAGGTGATGCGCGAGCATATTAAAGAAGAAGGGGTGATTCAGTTTCTGCTGAAATCATTCGTCGATGGCGCGTGGCGTTTCAATGTTCCGGCGCTGTGGGACCAGTACCCGCATATCGTCGGTTGGGAAAACGTTCCTGCCTGGCCGCATCCGGCGCAGTTTATCCCCGGCGGCAACTCCCCTTACGTGACCGATGAATACCGCGAGGCGCTATTGGCCCAGTTCCCGCAGGCCCGCGCCCACGTCATTGCCGGAGCCGGTCACTGGGTACATGCCGAGAAACCTGAGGCGGTTTTACGCGCAATTCGCCGTTACCTGAACACAATTGACGCCTGATTGGCTAAAAAACGCCCGACCGCGCCGCATAATGCCCGCGGTCGTTGGCGCGAGGGTCCGCCTGATGTATTATGGCGCGCTATCTGCGCCGGCTATAGCTATAGCCCGGCAGCTTGTTTCCCCGAAGTCACTCTGAATCATGGCAAAAGAACAAACGGACCGAACGACATTAGATTTGTTCGCAAATGAGCGTCGCCCGGGTAGACCGAAGACCAATCCGCTTTCGCGCGATGAACAGCTGCGCATCAACAAACGCAATCAGCTCAAACGCGATAGGGTTCGCGGTTTGAAGCGCGTTGAGTTGAAACTCAATGCCGATGCGGTCGACGCGCTCAATGAGCTGGCGGAAGCCCGTAATATGAGCCGTAGCGATCTTATCGAAGAGATGCTGATGCAGCAGTTGGCCTGCCTGCGTGGCCAGGGCGAAGTCTAAAAAAACGCAAAAAAATCGCTTTCATGTAGCAGAGTGTGCACCAGGACGTTATTGCTGTTTCCGCGCCCTTCCCTGTTCTGCTATGATTGCCGTTATCTGTAGGCATCACGCCACTACCACATCATTAAGTTTCAAGAGGTTATTTTACTCATGGCAATCATCGGCATCTTTTTTGGCAGCGACACCGGCAACACCGAAAATATTGCAAAAATGATTCAAAAGCAGCTCGGTAAAGATGTTGCTGATGTTCACGACATTGCCAAGAGCAGCAAAGAAGATCTGGAAGGCCACGATATTCTGCTGCTCGGCATCCCGACCTGGTATTACGGTGAAGCGCAATGCGATTGGGACGACTTCTTCCCGACGCTGGAAGAGATCGACTTCAACGGCAAGCTGGTAGCCGTATTCGGCTGCGGCGACCAGGAAGACTACGCGGAATACTTCTGCGATGCGCTGGGCACCATCCGCGACATCATTGAGCCGCGCGGCGCCACCATCGTTGGCCACTGGCCGACTGCGGGCTATCACTTCGAAGCATCTAAAGGCCTGGCGGACGATGACCACTTCGTCGGCCTGGCTATCGACGAAGATCGTCAACCTGAACTGACCAACGAGCGCGTTGAGAAGTGGGTGAAACAGATTTCCGAAGAACTGCACCTCG
>CABUCP010000699.1 GCA_902490055.1 uncultured Klebsiella sp.
ATGGACACAATTAGCAGCGCGGATAAGGCAAACATCAGCGCCAGATGAACGGAGATGGAACGAGCAGGCATGCTTATCCCCTTCATTTATTCGGACCTGACTTCGAGGACATAACCCATGCCACGAACGGTATGTAATAGTTTGATGTCGAACGGTGCATCCACTTTGGCTCGAAGCCGTTTAATGGCGACTTCAACCACGTTGGCATCGCTGTCGAAATTCATGTCCCATATCTGCTCAGCAATCATCATCTTTGACAGGATCTCCCCCTGATGCCGGGCCAGAAGGCTCAACAGGGAAAACTCTTTCGCGGTCAGCTCCAGCCGCGTTCCGGCGCGAAATACCCGGCGAGCCAGCAGGTCGAGATGCAGATCGTGAATTTGCAACTGGGTGATGTCTGCGCCATCCGTAGCGCGGCGACGTACCAGTGCCTGAATACGCGCCACCAGCTCAATAAGCGAGAAGGGCTTGGGGAGATAATCATCCGCGCCAAGACGCAGCCCTTTAACGCGTTCATCGACAGATCCTCGTGCCGAAAGCATCAGCACCGGGGTCTGTTTGGCTGCTCGCACGCCCTCAAGTACCCGGTAACCATCCATCCCCGGCAGCATCACATCCAGTATTATCGCGTCGTAGTCGAACTCCAGCGCGTAATGAAGACCTTCAGCGCCGTCTGCGGAGATATCTACGGTAAACCCGGATTCACTCAACGCGCGGTTGAGATAGGTTGACGTTTTTTCTTCATCTTCGACTAACAGTAATCTCATCCTGATTTCCTTCTTCGCTTCTCTGTGTACATGATGCCTGGTGATGATACGCATCCTTCGCCGACGGCTGACTGACAACAAACTGACATTTCTGACAGAAATGCGGGGGCGGCATATCTGACAAAAATGTTATTTCCCCGTCACGATGCTGACAGCCCTCTCCACCTAATCTGAGCCAGCAAATTTGATTCCTTGAGCCTGAATAACCAGGCCGACACTCATCGGGAGAGACCATGAAATTAACGCTTATCAGCGCACTGCTACTCACGGCAATGGCCGGGGTGACTTCAGCCAATGCGGCTGATTACAGAAAAAATCCATTCACACTCGTCTATGACGGCGCCATTACGGAGAACGTCAAAGGCAAGGTCAACATTCACCCCGTGAAATACGATCTGCATGGCATCCAGATTGCTGCGAATGTCTATACCCCTGCTAACTACGATCCCGCCAAAAAATATCCTGCCGTAGTGGTCGCGCATCCTAATGGCGGCGTAAAAGAACAGGTCGCCGGGTTGTATGCCCAGCGTCTCGCCGAGCAGGGCTACATCACCATTACCGCCGACGCGGCTTATCAGGGCGCTAGCGGTGGGATGCCGCGTAGCGTGGATAAACCGGCTAATCGCATTGAGGATATTCACGGCATGGCTGACTACATCAGCCAGTATCCGGGGGTTGATACTTCCCGCCTCGGTCTGCTTGGCATTTGCGGCGGCGGCGGTTATTCACTCGTTGCGGCTGAAACGGACAAACGGTTCAAATCGATTGCCACCATCAGCATGTTTAATTCAGGCCTGGTGCGCCGCAACGGTATGCAGGATTCACAGCTGGATACTATCCAGCAGCGTCTCCAGCAGGCTTCTGATGCACGTGCTCAGGAAGCCGCCGGAGGCGAAGTGCTTTACTCCGGCGATGCCAACCTGACTGATGAGCAGATTGCTAAATTACCTTTTGCCTTATATCGCCAGGGCTACGAGTACTACTGGAAAACCCACGCCCACCCGAACTCCACGTTTAAATACACCACCAGCAGTCTGCTGGATTTGATGAGCTTTGATGTAACGGACCATATCAATCT
>CABUCP010000700.1 GCA_902490055.1 uncultured Klebsiella sp.
CATCGTAAATGCGTGTTGCTGCCGCCCATGCGGCAACAAAAGAAGGTCTGGCGTTCATTTTGATTCTCCAGGGGTTATCCATGACAAGGCAACTCGTTCGCCAACGCCTCGGTAATCAGCATCGCCGCGGGCTGTTTTTTTCGCTCGTCTGCCAGCTTTTGGAAATAGCTGTAGACACTTTCGCGAAGCGATCCCGGCAGTGCCTGCTGATAACCGCACCAGGCTTTACCTTCTTCCATGGCGTTGTACCCGCCGGGAGTCGCCTCCCGGCGGCCGCGGACTACGCTTCCTTGGTTTTCAGCGACGGCAGTTTGGAAACCAGACGCAGCGACACGGTAAGACCTTCCAATTGGTAGTGCGGACGCAGGAAGAACTTCGCGGTGTAGTAACCCGGGTTGTCTTCGATCTCCGCCACCTGCACTTCGGCAGCCGCCAGCGGTTTGCGCGCTTTGGTCTCCTGCGACGAGTTAGCCGGGTCGCCATCAACGTAGTTCATCACCCAATCGTTCAGCCAGCGCTCCATATCGTCGCGCTCGCGGAAGGAGCCGATTTTGTCGCGTACGATGCACTTCAGATAGTGGGCAAAACGGCAGCAGGCGAACAGATACGGCAGCCGCGCGGCCAGACGAGCATTCGCCGTGGCATCCGCGTCGTGATATTCAGCCGGCTTCTGTAGCGACTGCGCGCCGATAAAGGCGGCAAAATCAGAGTTTTTGCGGTGAATCAGCGGCATAAAGCCGTTTTTCGCCAATTCTGCTTCACGGCGATCGCTGATGGCGATTTCGGTCGGACATTTCATGTCCACGCCGCCATCATCGCTTGGGAAGGTGTGGCAAGGCAGGTTTTCCACCGCGCCGCCGGATTCCACGCCGCGAATCGAGGTGCACCAGCCAAACTCTTTAAACGAACGGTTGATATTCGCCGCCATCGCATACGCCGAGTTGGCCCACGCGTAGTTATTGTGATCCGCACCGTCGGTTTGCTCTTCAAAATCAAAGCTATCCACCGGATTGGTACGAATGCCGTATGGCAGACGCGACAGGAAACGCGGCATCACCAGCCCCAGATAGCGCGCGTCTTCCGACTCACGCAACGAACGCCAGCTGGCGTATTCGGTATTCTGGAAAATCTTGGTCAGATCGCGCGGATTCGCCAGCTCCTGCCAGGACTCCATTTGCATCACGTCCGGCGCGGTACCGGTAATGAACGGACAGTGAGCGGCAGAGCCGATACGCGCCATTTCACTGAGCAGCTCGACATCCTGTGGGCTGTGATCGAAATAGTAATCACCAACGATACAGCCGAACGGTTCGCCGCCGAACTGACCATATTCCTGCTCATAGACTTTCTTAAAGATCGGACTCTGATCCCAGCCCACCCCTTTGTAGCGCTTCAGGGTGCGCCCCAGCTCGCGTTTAGAGATGCTCATAAAACGAATTTTCAGCATCTCGTCGGTTTCGCTGTTGTTCACCAGGTAGCTCAGGCCGCGCCATGCGCTTTCCAGTTTCTGGAACTCGTCATGGTGCAGGATCTGGTTTACCTGACGAGACAGTTGCTCATCGATACCGGCAATCAGGTTCTGGATGGTGCGGTAGGTATCGTTGGAAAACGTGACGGTGTTTTCCAGCGCCTGCTGAGCCAGGGTCTTTACCGCGCTCTCGACCGCGGTACGCGCCTGATCGGTTTTCGGGCGAAATTCTTTGTTCAGCAACGCGCTAAACTCATCCTGGCTGAACGCCTGGGCGGATTGCTGATCGTGTTGTTGCGTTGGATTGCTCATCGATTACTCCTCGCTACCTGTTGCGCTGTCGTCTGGTTTCGGCATCTGGCTCAACGATTTGAGCA
>CABUCP010000701.1 GCA_902490055.1 uncultured Klebsiella sp.
CAGCGATTTTTCCGCGGCCTGGATTGGCCGTACCCTCAACTGGGTTTCTAAAACCTTCGGCTGGTATTATTTACTCGCCGCCACGCTGTATATCGTGTTTGTTGTCTGTATCGCCTGCTCGCGCTTCGGTTCGGTGAAGCTGGGGCCGGAGCACTCGAAGCCGGAGTTTAGCGTGCTGAGCTGGGCGGCGATGCTGTTTGCCGCCGGCATTGGTATCGACCTGATGTTCTTCTCGGTGGCTGAACCGGTCACCCAGTATATGCAGCCGCCGGAAGGGGCAGGGCAGACCATGGAGGCGGCGCGGCAGGCGATGGTCTGGACGCTATTCCACTATGGCCTCACCGGCTGGTCGATGTACGCTCTGATGGGAATGGCGCTGGGATACTTTAGTTATCGTTATAATTTGCCGCTCACCATCCGCTCCGCGCTGTATCCTATTTTTGGTAAAAAAATTAATGGCCCCATTGGCCACAGCGTTGATATCGCCGCGGTGATCGGCACGATTTTCGGTATTGCCACTACCCTTGGTATCGGCGTAGTGCAGCTCAATTACGGTCTCAGCGTGCTGTTCCATATTCCTGATTCATTGGGCGCAAAGGCGGCGTTGATCGTGCTGTCGGTGATTATCGCCACCATTTCGGTGACTTCCGGCGTGGATAAAGGCATTCGTATCCTTTCCGAACTGAACGTGGTGCTGGCGCTGGGACTGATCTTATTCATTCTGTTTATGGGCGATACCGAGTTTCTGCTCAATGCCCTGGTGCTGAACGTCGGGGATTACGTCAATCGCTTTATGGGGATGACGTTGAACAGCTTCGCCTTCGACCGCCCGGTTGAATGGATGAACAACTGGACGCTGTTCTTCTGGGCCTGGTGGGTGGCGTGGTCGCCGTTCGTAGGGCTGTTCCTGGCGCGTATTTCACGCGGGCGCACTATTCGCCAGTTTGTGGTCGGCACGTTAATTATTCCGTTCACTTTCACCCTGCTGTGGCTGTCGGTATTCGGCAATAGCGCGCTGTATGAAATTATCCACGGCAACGCCGAGTTCGCCGCCGAGGCCATCGCTCACCCCGAGCGCGGCTTCTATAATCTGCTGGCGCAGTATCCGGCGTTTACCTTTAGCGCCTCGGTCGCCACCATTACCGGCCTGCTGTTCTACGTCACTTCGGCGGATTCCGGCGCGCTGGTGCTGGGCAACTTCACCTCGCAGCTGAAGGATATTAATAGCGATGCGCCAAACTGGCTGCGTATCTTCTGGTCGGTGGTGATTGGCCTGCTGACTCTCGGTATGCTGATGACCAACGGGATTTCCGCGTTGCAGAACGCGACGGTAATAATGGGACTGCCATTTAGCTTTGTGATCTTCTTCGTGATGGCGGGCTTATATAAGTCGTTGAAGGTGGAAGATTATCGCCGTGAAAGCGCCAACCGCGATACCGCGCCGCGTCCGCTCGGCGTGCAGGATAGGCTGAGCTGGAAGAAGCGCCTGTCGCGGCTGATGAACTATCCCGGTACGCGCTATACCCGTCAGATGATGGAGACGGTGTGCTTCCCGGCGATGGAAGAGGTGGCGCAGGAGCTTAAGCTGCGCGGCGCTTACGTTGAGTTGAAAAGTTTGCCGCCGGAAGAGGGCGATAACCTCGGTCATCTTGCGCTGCTGGTACATATGGGCGACGAGCAGAACTTCGTCTACCAGATTTGGCCGCAGCAGTACTCGATCCCGGGCTTTACCTACCGGGCGCGCAGCGGCAAATCGACCTACTACCGGCTGGAGACTTTCCTGCTGGAAGGCAGCCAGGGTAATGACCTGATGGACTACAGCAAAGAACAGGTGATTACCGA
>CABUCP010000702.1 GCA_902490055.1 uncultured Klebsiella sp.
ATATTGTAAACATTAAGTTAATTCCTTACATGTTGCGGGTTGATAACTGCCCCCCGGTGGCGCAGTATTTGACGGTCATCACAAAATTGCACAACCGATGGCGTTGATGTCGTATTTTATAGAGGAAATAATTATGTGGAAAAAACCTGCGTTTGTTGATTTACGTCTTGGCCTGGAAGTGACGCTGTACATTTCCAACCGCTAATCGCACTGCCCGCCGTCCGCGCGGGCATTTTTGTTTTACTACCCGGTCCATCTTCATGTTTATTAAAGTCCTCGGCTCCGCCGCCGGCGGCGGTTTCCCGCAGTGGAACTGTAACTGCGCCAACTGTCAGGGCCTGCGCGCCGGCACTATCCAGGCGACCGCCCGCACCCAGTCGTCGATTATCGTCAGCGATAACGGTGAAGAGTGGGTACTGTGCAACGCCTCTCCCGATATCAGCCAGCAAATTGCCCACACCCCGGAACTCAATAAAAAAGAGGCGCTGCGCGGCACTCACATCGGCGGCATTATTCTTACCGATAGCCAGATTGACCACACCACCGGGCTGCTCAGCCTGCGCGAAGGTTGCCCGCACCAGGTATGGTGCACGCCGGAGGTCCACGAAGACCTCTCCAGCGGCTTTCCGATTTTTACCATGCTGCAGCACTGGAACGGCGGCCTGGTGCATCGCCCTATCGCGCCCTTGAAGCGTTTTATCATTGATGCCTGCCCTGATTTGCAGTTTACCGCCGTGCCGATCGCCAGCAATGCGCCGCCCTATTCACCGTGGCGTGACCGCCCGCTTCCCGGCCATAACGTGGCGCTGTTTATCGAAAATCGCCGTAATGGCCAAACGCTGTTTTATGCCCCTGGACTCGGGGAACCGGATGATGCGCTTCTTCCATGGCTGAAAAATGCGGACTGCCTGCTGATTGACGGCACCGTCTGGCAGGATGATGAACTACAGGCCGCCGGCGTCGGCCGTAACACCGGTCGCGACATGGGACACCTGGCGCTTGGCGATGAACACGGCATGATGGCGCTGCTGGCCTCGCTGCCGGCAAAGCGCAAAATTCTGATTCACATCAATAACACTAACCCGATCCTCAATGAGCAATCACCGCAGCGCCACGCCCTGGCGCAACAGGGTATTGAAGTGAGCTGGGACGGGATGAATATCACTCTTCAGGACTAACTATGCAGATTCGCGAAACGCTGTCGCCGCAGGAGTTTGAACAAGCGCTGCGGGCCAAAGGCGCCTACTACCATATTCATCATCCATACCATATTGCGATGCATAACGGCGAGGCCAGCCGTGAGCAAATCCAGGGCTGGGTAGCGAACCGTTTTTACTACCAGACCAATATTCCGCTGAAAGACGCGGCGATTATGGCGAATTGTCCGGATCCGCAAACCCGCCGCAAGTGGGTGCAGCGGATCCTTGACCACGATGGCAGCAACGGCCATGACGGCGGTATTGAAGCCTGGCTGCAGCTTGGCGAAGCCGTCGGGCTCGGCCGCGATGATTTACTTAGCGAACGCCATGTGCTGCCCGGCGTGCGTTTCGCGGTTGACGCCTACGTCAACTTTGCCCGCCGCGCCAACTGGCAGGAGGCGGCCTGCAGCTCGCTCACCGAATTGTTTGCGCCGCAAATCCATCAGTCACGCCTTGATAGCTGGCCGCAGCACTATCCGTGGATCAAAGAGGAAGGTTATTTTTACTTCCGCAGTCGCCTCAGCCAGGCCAACCGCGACGTCGAACATGGGCTGGAACTGGCGAAGATCTACTGCGATAGCGCGGAAAAGCAAAACCGGATGCTGGAGATCCTGCAGTTTAAACTGGATATCCTGTGGTC
>CABUCP010000703.1 GCA_902490055.1 uncultured Klebsiella sp.
AAGGATATCCCCGATGGCAACTATCTGATTGAACGTTCGTTATTCAGCGATATTGTCTTTTGCCAGACCAATTTTCTGACCACCGAGCAGCCATCCGCGGCCTATATGTCCTATTTTTACCAGATAAAATCCTATCTACAGGACTATCCGCCTATCGACCTGGTGGTCTATCTCGACCGCGATGCCGAGTCCTGCTACCGTTCCTGTATGGCGCGCGGTCGTCCGGGAGAGGATAAATACACACTCAGCTATTTCGTTGATCTAAAAGCCTTTCATGATGCCTGTCTGCCGCAGATTGTCCGTCAATACCATTCACAGCTGCTAGTGCATCCTCTGTCAGCAGGCTACGCGCACCCCGGCGATCTGGCGCGCAAAATAGCCAGCCATTTTACCCCCCCGGCGTTGTAATGCCTGATGCCCTTTTGCGCCCCTCTCGCGGGGCGCTTCCCGCCTTATCTGTTTTTCGCAAAAGCACTGAACCCGCCGCGGTCATAAATTAGAAAAGAACGTTATTGGTCGAAAATATTTCCCTGGGGCAAGCTGAGCGCATCCACCCGACTGAGGAAATCACCATGCGCCGTTGTTGTTGCCGAACCCTGAATTCGCCTGATGCCCATTACCCTTGTCCTGTTTTCGGAGAACACAATGAACGCCACAGCTTTGCCGATTCTCGATCTGGCCCGTTACGCCAGACCCGCTGAAAAAGCGGACTTTCTCACCGACCTCCGCCACGCTGCCCGCGATATCGGTTTCTTTTATCTCATCAATCACGGCGTAGACGACGGGCTGCAGCATGAAGTCCAGCGTCAGGCGCGGCGCTTTTTTGCCCTCGATGAAAGGCAAAAACAGCAGGTGGCGATGATCCATTCCCCGCATTTTCGCGGCTATAACCGCGCGGCGTCCGAATTGACCCGCGGCCAGCCGGACTGGCGTGAACAGTTTGATATCGGCGCCGAACGCCCGACATTAACCCTCGACGATAACGCTCCGCGCTGGCAGCGGCTGCAGGGCCCCAACCTGTGGCCTGAGGCGCTACCGTCGTTAAAACCTACGCTGCTGGGCTGGCAGCAAGCGATGACCGGCGTGGGGCTCACCTTGCTGCGCGCCTTTGCCGAGGCGTTGCAGTTACCCGCAGATGCCTTTGATTCGCTGTATGGCGATAAGCCGAATGAACATATCAAACTCATCCGTTACCCCGGCCAACGCGAAACACAAAGCGCTCAGGGCGTCGGCGCGCATAAGGACTCGGGGTTCCTGAGTTTCCTGCTTCAGGACGAGCAGAAAGGGCTACAGGTAGAAGTGGCGCCGGGCCGCTGGATTGACGCTACGCCGCTGGCGGGGAGTTTTGTGGTAAACATCGGCGAACTGCTTGAGCTCGCCACTAATGGCTATCTGCGCGCCACGGTTCACCGCGTTGTCTCGCCACCGGCCGAGCAACAGCGCCTTTCAATTGCCTTCTTCCTCGGCGCACAGCTCGATGCCGTCGTACCGGTTTATCGTCTGCCAGCCGCGCTGGCGCAGGAAGCGCTCGGTCCGGATAGCGATCCGCAAAACCCGCTGCTGCGCGATGTCGGCTGGAATTACCTCAAGGGCCGACTGCGCTCCCATCCGGATGTCGCCGAACGTTATTACCAGGATGTCTTTCGCGAACGTAGTGAACAGCTGATCGTTTAATTTAATAAGGATAACATGATGAAATATGCCGCATTCAAACTGGCAGGGGTCGCTTTGTCGCTTTCTCTGGCATGGACATCCGCACAAGCCGCCGCGCTGCGGGTTGCCGCCGACCCGGTACCGCACGCTGAGATCCTCAATTACATCAAAAAAATCGATCC
>CABUCP010000704.1 GCA_902490055.1 uncultured Klebsiella sp.
AAGGGATGAAGATTTTCCAGGAGCTGAAGCAGACTTTCGGCGTGAAAATCATCACCGACGTTCACGAAGCCAGCCAGGCGCAGCCGGTGGCCGACGTGGTTGACGTGATCCAACTGCCGGCGTTCCTCGCGCGCCAGACCGATCTGGTAGAAGCGATGGCCAAAACCGGCGCCGTCATCAACGTGAAAAAACCGCAGTTCGTGAGCCCGGGCCAGATGGGCAACATCGTCGATAAATTCATTGAAGGCGGTAACGACAAAGTTATCCTGTGCGATCGCGGCGCTAACTTCGGCTATGACAATCTGGTTGTCGATATGCTGGGCTTTGGCGTGATGAAGAAAGCATCCAAAAACTCGCCGGTTATCTTTGACGTGACCCACGCCCTGCAGTGCCGCGACCCGTTTGGCGCTGCATCCGGCGGCCGTCGCGCACAGGTCACCGAACTGGCCCGCGCCGGGATGGCGGTAGGCATCGCGGGTCTGTTCATTGAAGCGCACCCGGATCCGGAACACGCGAAATGCGATGGCCCGTCCGCGCTGCCGTTGGCTAAACTGGAACCGTTCCTGAAGCAAATGAAAGCGATCGACGATCTGGTGAAAAGTTTTGACGAGCTGGATACCAGCAACTAAGTCGCGCGAAGCCTAAAAAAAGCCTGCCGGTTTTGTTACCGACAGGCTTTTTTGTTGCCCGTGATCCGGCAGACCCACGGCCTGCCGGGAGAGGACAATCAGGCAAAAATCGTCATCAGGTAGGCGGCGAACAGCGCCAGATGCGCCGCGCCGTTGAGCACATTGGTGCGCCCGGTCGAGAACGAGATATGGCACAGCACCAGCGACGCTACCATCACTACCATTTCCGGCGCGCCAAGGCCGAAGCGCAGTTCGTTGCCGGTAAACCAGGCGATAAGCGTGACCACCGGTACCGTCAGCGAGATGGTCGCCAGCACCGATCCGAAGAACAGGTTCATGGCGCGCTGTACCTGATTGTTCAGCACCGCCTTCAATGCGCCAAGCCCTTCCGGCGAGAGGATCAGCAGCGCCACGAGGAAGCCGGTAAAGGCCACCGGCGCGTTCATGCTGGTCAGCAGGGTCTCCAGCGGGTGGGCGTTCATTTTGGTCACGGCAATAACCGCGACCAGGTGCACCAGCAGCCAGGCCGTGTGCCAGCCGCTGCTGTGCGCCGATGGTTTGCCGTGGTGCGGGTCGTCATCGTCGCTATCATCTTCATGTTCGTAGACAAACAGACTCTGGTGAGTCTTGGTCTGAATCAGCAGGAATACGCCGTACATGGCGGCGGAAATCAACGCCACCAGCAGCGCCTGGCCGGTGCTAAAATTAGCGCCTGGTAACGCCATTGGGAATACCAGCACGATAATCGCCAGCGGAAACAGGGCTATCAAATACTGTTTGATACCAAACAAATTCATATACTGGGTAGCGAATTTTCGCCCGCCCAGCAGTAAAGAGAAGCCGACCAGACCGCCGGTGACGATCATAATGATTGAATATAACGTATCGCGCATTAGCGTTGGCGCGGCGTCGCCGGTCGCCATTAATGCGGAAATCAGGCTCACTTCAAGAATGACCACCGACAGGCTCAAAATTAATGAACCATAGGGCTCGCCGAGGCGGTGAGCAAGAACGTCGGCATGGCGAACCACGCTGAATGCGCTGCTCAGAATCCCGACCAGCGCCAGAATATTAATCGCAACGACCACTGGTAGTGATTGACTGCTTCCCCAGAGAAACAGCACCACCAGTGCTAAAACCGGAAAAACGAGGGAGGTCTCCTTGTGGCGGGTCTTAACCGCCTCATGTGCATGTGTCATGA
>CABUCP010000705.1 GCA_902490055.1 uncultured Klebsiella sp.
TTCTCCTGACATGCAGGCTTTTGCCATCAAAGACTTACGGCTGCGGGATAAATTGATAGTCGTAGCCTATATTGATCTGCGCTTAAGATAATTCTACTGTATATTTAAACAGTATATTATTGGTGGGTTTATTATGAAGTTTTACACACCCGTTGAGCTAAGACCAATCGTCTCTCTGCCGCTCTTTGCCGACCTGGTGCAGTGCGGCTTTCCCAGTCCGGCCCAGGATTACGTTGAACAGCGTATCGATCTTAATGAGCTGCTTATCCAGCATCCCAGCGCGACCTATTTTGTTAAAGCTGCCGGGGATAGCATGATTGATGGCGGTATCGCCGAGGGCGATATGCTGATCGTTGATAGCTCGCGCAAGGCCGGCCATGGCGATATCGTGATTGCCGCCGTTGACGGGGAGTTCACGGTGAAAAAACTGCAGCTGCATCCGCGCATACAGCTCAACCCGATGAATAGCACTTATTCGCCAATTATCGTTGGCCGTGAGGATACGCTCGATGTATTCGGCGTGGTGACTTTCATCATCAAAGCGGCGGGCTAACGATGTTTGCGCTCTGCGATGTCAATTCGTTCTACGCTAGCTGCGAGACGGTATTTCGTCCGGATCTCAAAGGGCGACCGGTGGTGGTACTGTCGAATAACGATGGCTGCGTGATTGCGCGCTCCGTCGAGGCGAAACCGTTCGTCAAAATGGGGGAGCCGTATTTTAAGCAAAAAGAAGCCTTCCGCCGCCACGGGGTGGTGGCATTCAGCAGTAATTATGAGCTTTATGCCGATATGTCGAACCGGGTGATGACCACGCTGGAAGCGCTGTTGCCGCGCTGTGAAATTTACAGCATTGATGAAGCGTTCGCCGATTTAAACGGCGTGGGGCGGTATCACGATCTGACGGCGCTTGGCAAAGAACTCCGCGCGGCGGTCCGGCAAAACACGCATCTGACCATCGGCGTCGGTATTGCGCAAACGAAAACCCTGGCTAAGCTCGCCAACCATGCGGCAAAGCGCTGGCAGCAGCACACCGGCGGAGTGGTTGATTTGTCGAATTGCGATCGCCAGCGCAAGCTGATGGCGGCGCTGCCGGTTGATGAGGTTTGGGGCGTCGGGCGGCGTATCAGTAAAAAGCTGGAAGCGATGGGGATTAAAACCGTCCTGCAACTGGCGGATACGGATATTCGCTTTATCCGCAAACATTTTAACGTGGTGCTGGAAAGGACGGTGCGGGAACTACGCGGTGAATCCTGCCTTGGGCTGGAAGAGTTTGCGCCGCTGAAGCAGGAGATCGTCTGCAGCCGCTCCTTCGGCGGGCGCATCACCACTTATGACGATATGCATCAGGCTATCTGCAGCTATGCGGCGCGCGCCGCAGAGAAACTGCGCGGTGAACATCAGTATTGTCGCTTCATCTCGGCATTTGTTAAAACCAGCCCGTTTGCGCTAAATGAGCCTTACTATGGCAATAGCGCGGCAACGAAACTGCTGACGCCGACCCAGGATAGCCGCGATATTATCGCCGCGGCGACAACGTGCCTTAATGCTATCTGGAAAGAGGGGCATCGCTATCAAAAGGCCGGGGTTATGCTCGGTGATTTTTATAGTCAGGGCATCGCGCAACTGAACCTATTTGATGAGCTGGCGCCGCGGCGTAATAGCGAAAAATTAATGACCGTCCTCGATGACCTGAATGCAAAAAGAGGAAAGGGAACGCTCTATTTTGCCGGACAGGGTATTCAGACCGGCTGGCAAATGAAACGCGATATGCTGTCGCCGCGCTACACGACCCGCTATAGCGATCTGCTGCGGGTTTATTAATAGAGGATT
>CABUCP010000706.1 GCA_902490055.1 uncultured Klebsiella sp.
ATCACACATTTGACGGATAGATACTACTGACGCATACACAAATACCTGTGCTATTCAGTGAACGGGTTATTTGCCGCGTTCAGGATAATAATAAAATAAGGAATCAATTGAGATGATGATATCCCGGAGATCGCTTCTCAGCAGCGCCGTTGCCACCAGCGCGCTGATGGCCGTAGCGAGTGGACGAGCGTTTGCGCAAAATACGACAGCGCAGGCGGCCGATAATCAACCGAAACTGTCTGCGCCACCGTCGCCGATTTTGCTAAAGAACATCGTTATTGGAACGGCAAGCGCGCCAACGGATGTCCTGATTGCTGACGGCAAAATAGCCCGTACGGGCCATGCCTTATCCGCCGCGAATGCGCAATCGATAGATTGCACGGGTTGCCTGCTGTTACCCTCTTTTATTGATACTCACGTCCACCTCGACAAAACGCGTTTCGGCGCGCCGAAACGTCTGCACCATATCGCCACCGCCAGCGTAGCTGAACGAGCGGCCAACGAACGCAAACTGCGCGTTGAGCTTAAACATGACCCCTACCTTTATGGCTCCAACCTTGTGCGCCAGATGGCGGCAATGGGAACGACGCATCTGCGCAGCCATATCGACATCGACCCGCTAACTAAGCTGTCCGACGTTGAAGCGCTGATGCGCATTCGTGAAGATTTTAAGGGCTACATGAGCATGGAGTTCGTCGCTTTTCCTCAATCAGGGATCATGAAATCGCCAGGCGTTGCGGATTACATGGCTCAGGCGCTGGATATGGGCGTGGAATACATCGGCGGCCTC
This sequence comes from uncultured Klebsiella sp., assembly GCA_902490055.1. Taxonomy (GTDB): domain Bacteria; phylum Pseudomonadota; class Gammaproteobacteria; order Enterobacterales; family Enterobacteriaceae; genus Klebsiella. The sequence continues at coordinate 791 of CABUCP010000706.1, forward strand.
GACCCGCAGGGTTTTGATAACGACCGCAAAGGCCACCTTGATGTCCTCTTTGCCCTGGCGGAAAAGACCGGTAAGCCAATCGATATTCATTTGCACGAGCCGGGTCAGATGGGCCTGGCTTCTATCAAAGAGATTATTGTCCGCGGCAAGGCGCTGGGGATGAAAGATAAAATCACCCTCTCGCACGCGTTTTCACTCGGGCAAATATCCGAAAGCGAACTGAACGCCGTTCTGGCCGACATGGCTGATTTAGGCGTCCGCGTTATCGGTACGGCTCCGGGCAATGTAGGGTTCCCGCCTATCGAGCCGCTGCTGAATGCTGGAATCCTCTACGCCGCGGCAAACGACAATATTCAGGACATGTGGTCGCCCTGGGGTGATGGCGATCAGCTACAACGCGCGAAAACGTTCGCCTACAGCGCCAATTACCGTGCCGATGCGCCGCTGATGCGTCCCTTTGAGATGATAACCCGTATTCCGGCCCAGCATATTAATCTGCCGAACCACGGACTGGAACACCTGAAGGAAGGCAACGCCGCCAACCTGGTGGTGCTGGAAGCCAGCGACGTGCCGGCAGCGGTGTTATACACGCCGCCGCGCAAGCTGGTATTGAAAGACGGTATTATTATTGGTCGTGACGGTAAGAGCGCGATACCGCAGAAAATCTGAGTTCAGGGGACAATCTGCTGCGGGCCGATCGCATTTTCTGGCGGCCCGCAGCGGATGCCCCCGGCATGAGATTGAACGGTTAACAATAATCGGGTAGCATCCGCTCTTTCGGATAAAGAAAATGTCTGTTACCGATTCACTTCTCGCTTTTTCCCTTGCTGCACTTTTGCTTACCTTGACCCCCGGCCTGGATACGGCACTCATATTACGCACCGCCTGTGCTGAAGGTGGTAAAAAAGCATTTCAGGCGGCGCTGGGCATTGATACTGGCTGTTTCATATGGGGAACGATGGTTGCACTGGGCCTCGGCGCTCTGCTGGCGGTTTCAACGCTGGCTTACACAATTCTGAAAATCTGCGGCGCCGCCTA
>CABUCP010000707.1 GCA_902490055.1 uncultured Klebsiella sp.
GCTGATAAAAGCATCAGGACCGGGTGTTATTACTGCGAATTTCCTGCCAGATTTTATCGCAGCGCGCTTTGACCGCCTGGTCATTACCGGTGCGCGTCGCCTGAATACAGGCCTGATAATCCAACACCCTGACGCTCTCCTGCGTCGCAAACTGCTGGTGCGGTTTATCTTCCTTCAGTACGTTCAGTACGCTCTGACAGGCTTCTATTTTATCTGGGTTGCCTTCCGCCGTGTTAATACAGGCGCTATAGGCATCTTTGAGCTTAGAATCTTCTTTCGGCGCCGGCGATTGTGTACAGGCAACCAGACCCGATGCCATGATGGCGATGAGCAGCAGCTTTTTCATAGTGGTTCTCCCGGAGGGGCGGCAGGCTCACGCCCACCGCGCAGGCATCAGAAAATAGTGAACGGCGCGATAACCATAAACTTCACGTCACGCTCATCCTGGAAGATGTTGCCGTAACCACCGCTCCAGCTTGGAATGTCGGAGTGGTTGTCGTATTGCGTGAAGTGCAGTTTGAACATCGTTCCTTTCGCGCGCCCTTCCTGCAGGGTGTAGATAGCATCAAGGCTATAAGCAGACTCTTTCAGACGATAGTTAGGATCGTAGTAAGCATCCGGGGACGCCATTCTGCCCGGCTTCGCATCCCAGGCGTAAACGTAGGACGCGCCAAACGCCCAACCCGGCATATCCCAGTTCTTCATGTCATACATCGCGCCGAAGAACACCGCTTTCTCGCCGTTGGCGTTGAAGTCGGAACGGTTGTCCCACCAGATATCAAGACGCCCGTTAGACGAGGCGTAGGTTGGCGTCATACGCTGCAGGAAGTAGCCCTGCTGACCATCGGCTTTCACCCATGTCCCTTCCAGACGCAGATCCAGCACATCGGCCGCTTTATAGCCGAAGGTGATGGCCTGCAACCACGCGGTACCATCATAAATGTCGTTAACGCCGCCGTTGCTGACTTTGTCGCGGGTACCGTAGAACTGATAACTGGTGGTTAACGGCGAGCCGGCAATATCAAATTTGTAGCTGGCCTTGGCAAAATACTGATCGATATAACCTTCAGCCTGACCGAATGCGGCTTCGAGCACCAAATCGTTTTTAAAATCATATTTCGCGCCAAGCGAATGCAGATAGTCGACTTTGGTTTTCTTATCGTTCTGGTAGAAATCATCCATTTCGATATGCCACGGCGCTTTATATTCGTTGGTCCACATATAGGAGAAACTCAACGCGCCGTTATCGCCATAATCGAAGTTAGCCCCGGCCTCAGCCCCCTGGTAGGTACCTGGCATAAAGCTCCAGTGCGGCGCCAGCAGCGTTTGCCCGGTCGGCTGAATATAGCCCGCACGCGCCCACGCCGGACCGAATTTAAATTTAGCCGCCGCTTTATACAGGCTAATCCCGCTCTTATCACCGGAATAATCTTCGCTGTAGGCGCGGTTGCTGGAGGAGAAGGCAATTTCGTTCGGGTGACCGCTGTCGCCGTTTTCCGCCATTTCAATTGCGGTAAAGGCGGCAATATCAATACCGAACATATCGGCTGCATAGCCGGACTGGAAATCCAGGTTGGCGTTCCAGGTAGAATGGGAAAGGTTGGTTTCGTACTTATCGGTTTCTACGTTTTTACGGTCACGCTCACGCTGCCAATAGTAGATACCGCCGGTTAAAGTAGAATCATCGATAAAACCTGCTGCGCTGGCCTGCGGAACAACAATCCAGCCCGACATCGCGGTGACGGCGGCAATAGCCAGCGCCAGCGTACTACGTTTGCCACTAAACGTACGCATGTGCATATCCTCTTTGACGTTTTAAAA
>CABUCP010000708.1 GCA_902490055.1 uncultured Klebsiella sp.
AGTTGTTGGTCAATCTGGCGCAAAAAGAAGAAGAAGCAAAGGAACTGACGGTACAAGTTGAGGCGCTGGAAATAGTCGTCACCGCGCTGCTGCGCCATATGGCGCAGGATGCACAGCAATCGTTGATTCAGGATATCGAATCAGCGATGGAGCAGGTAAAACCCGGGCCGCTGGTCGACGATCGCGATGCCCAGCGGCTACAGCAATATATAAAAAAGCTGCTCCGGCATCCTCGTAGCTAGCCGCGTGACCGGTAAGGATGCTGTCATTTTTCTGTCACACCACTTTTATAAAGTCTCCCTCGTTTTGTTTTTTAAGTATTTTTACATGGAGACGACAACGTGAAATTAAGTGCCCTCTTTATTGCCCTGTTACCTTTACTGGCAGCTCCGGTTATTCATGCCGAAACGGCATCTGCGCCGGTACTGGAAAATCGCGCGGCCCAGGGTGATATCACCACCCCCGGCGGCGCGCGTCGTTTAAGCGCTGACCAGACCGAAGCGCTGCGTGCTTCGTTAATCAATAAGCCTGCTAAAAATATTATTCTGCTGATTGGTGATGGCATGGGCGATTCCGAAATTACCGCGGCGCGTAATTATGCCGAAGGCGCCGGTGGTTTCTTTAAAGGTATTGATGCTCTGCCGCTGACCGGGCAATACACCCACTATTCTCTGGATAAAAAAACCGGCAAACCGGATTACGTAACGGATTCCGCCGCTTCGGCAACCGCCTGGACTACCGGGGTGAAGAGCTATAACGGCGCGCTGGGCGTTGATATCCACGAAAAAGATCATCAGACGATCCTTGAATTGGCGAAAGCCGCGGGTCTTGCGACCGGTAACGTGTCGACCGCTGAACTGCAGGATGCGACGCCGGCGGCGCTGGTTGCTCATGTGACCTCGCGTAAATGCTACGGCCCCAGCGTCACCAGCGAAAAATGCGCCAGCAACGCGCTGGAAAAAGGCGGCAAAGGGTCGATCACCGAACAGCTGTTGAATGCGCGTCCGGACGTCACCTTAGGCGGCGGGGCGAAAACCTTTGCCGAAACGGCAACCGCTGGCGAGTGGCAGGGTAAAACCCTGCACGATCAGGCCGTTGCTCGCGGATACCAGATAGTTTCTGACGCCTCTTCGCTGGCGGCTATCAGCGAAGCCAATCAGGGTAAACCGCTGCTGGGGCTGTTCTCCGACGGTAACATGCCGGTACGCTGGGAAGGGCCGAAAGCCTCTTATCACGGTAATATTGATAAGTCGCCGGTCACCTGCACGCCTAACCCGAAACGCGATGCCTCGGTGCCGACGTTAGCGCAGATGACCGGGAAAGCGATCGACCTGCTGAGCCGCAATGAGAAAGGTTTCTTCCTGCAGGTGGAAGGGGCGTCTATCGATAAACAGGATCATGCGGCAAATCCGTGCGGCCAGATTGGCGAAACCGTCGACCTCGATGAAGCGGTGCAGAAAGCGCTGGAATTTGCCAAAAAAGACGGTAATACCCTGGTTATCGTCACCGCGGACCATGCCCACTCCAGTCAGATTATCCCGGCAGATACCAAGGCGCCGGGCCTGACTCAGGCGCTGACCACCAAAGATGGCGCGGTGATGGTCATGAGCTACGGCAACTCTGAAGAAGAGTCGATGGAGCATACCGGTACCCAACTGCGTATCGCCGCCTACGGCCCGCATGCTGGCAACGTGGTTGGCCTCACCGATCAGACCGATTTGTTCTACACCATGAAAAACGCGCTGGGTTTGAAATAACCCGCTGCCGGTAATGAATTTTCGTTACCGGCTGGTTTTTTTGCTGATAGCGTCCAGACT
>CABUCP010000709.1 GCA_902490055.1 uncultured Klebsiella sp.
AGAGGGCGCGTTCGAGGACGAACAGATAGGCCTCGCGTGACCAGAACAGCGCGCTGCGACGGCGCTCGACCGACATGGTTTTTACCTCCCATCCCTGCATCGTGTACTCATTGAGAAAGCGGCTCATCTTATCGGGATCGGCCTTGGCCTCGCCGAAAAACATACTACCCAGCAGCCCTTCTTTATAGATAACCACGCGACACTCTTTTTTCATCAGCTTTATCCTTGCAGGCGTAATTCATTGATAAGGCTTATTGTCGCTGGTTAACACCGTTTTACAACTGGCCTGGGGAAAACTTTTTCCGGTACTTCAGCGGGCTGATGGCGAACTGTTGGCGAAAGTGGTGGCGCAGGGTACTGGCATTGGCGAACCCGCAGATCTCGGCAATGCGGTCAACGGAGAGGCGGCTGTCGGTGAGCTGCTGGCGGGCGCGGATCAGTCGCTCGTCCAGTAGCCAGCGCGCCGGAGATTTACCGGTTGCCTGCTGAAAACGGCGCAAAAAGGTGCGTGGGCTCATATCCATCCGCAGCGCCAGCGAGGCGAGGGTATGGCTCTCAGCGAGGTGCTGATGCAGGTAATCGAACAACTGGCCGAGGCGCTGGCTTTCGCGCGCTTTCGCTACCGGGCGGACCACCTGCTGCGCTTGCCCGCCATCGCGATGCGGTGATACCACCAATCGCCTGGCGACGGTATTGGCGGCCTCGTGGCCATAATCCTCGCGCACCAGATGCAGGCAGAGGTCGATGCCGGCGGCGCTGCCGGCGGAAGTCAGCAATTGCTCATCGCCAACGTACAGCACATCTTCCACCACCTGAATCAGCGGAAAGCGCTGCTGTAACCGCTCGGTGTAGCGCCAGTGCGTGGTGGCCTGGCGGCCATTGAGCAACCCGGCGGCAGCAAGGACAAATACACCGGAGCAGATAGAGACAATACGGCAACCGCGCGCATGGGCCGCAGCCAACGCCTGACACAACGCGGTGGGAACCTCGCCGTCAGCGTCGCGCCAGCCGGGGACGATGATGGTATCGGCGGATTCAAGCAGCGCCAGCCCGCCGTCGGCGACCAGGCGAATACCGCCGGTGGCGCGAAGTTCGCCATCATCGACGGCGGCTACTGCAAATCGATACCAGCGATCGCCCATTTCCGGGCGCGGAAGGCCAAAAATTTCGACCGCCACGCCGAACTCGAAGGTGCAAAGGCCATCGTAGGCCAGGACAACAACCTGCGGTTGTGACAATGTCACGTCATCGGTTGTCAGGATCTCAGCGTTTTCTGTCATCAATTCCCGCAGTTGGCCAGGTAAATGGTTGGTTAGAGTAGTGGTACCACAGACAAGGAGAATACGCCATGAGTGTTGTAACCCACGTTATCCCAGCCGCCCCGGCCGACGCCGCTGCCTGGTTTGCCCATAAACTGAGTGTCGAAACAGACTGTGCCGATGTCCATTACGCCATGCAGCAAGGCGAGCAGGACTTTGTTCTGCTGCACGTTATCGGCAGTCATGATCTGTTTGCCCGTCGCCACCTGCCTGGCGCGCTGCATTTACCCCATCGCGAGATTAACGCCGAGCGCATGGCGCAGTGGCCAGCAGAAACACTTTTTGTCGTCTATTGCGCCGGGCCGCACTGCAACGGTGCGGATATTGCCGCGCTAAAGCTGGCCCAGCTTGGTCGGCCGGTGAAAATGATGCTCGGCGGTCTGACTGGCTGGGCGGATGAGGGGTTCAATTTTGCTACCAGCAAAACGACCAACATGAAATAAATTCAATAGCCATGAATTTTTCTCGTTTGCTGATGACCATCCCGCATGACAGTAT
>CABUCP010000710.1 GCA_902490055.1 uncultured Klebsiella sp.
AAGACGGTGACCAGCCAACCCGGCGTCTATCGTATGTACGATGCCGGCGGTACCGTCATTTATGTTGGTAAAGCGAAAGACCTGAAAAAGCGCCTGAGCAGCTATTTTCGCAGTAATCTGGCTTCGCGTAAAACCGAGGCCTTGGTTGCGTTGATTGCGCAAATTGACGTGACCGTTACGCATACCGAAACGGAAGCCCTGCTGCTTGAGCACAACTATATTAAGCTGTATCAGCCGCGTTACAACGTGTTGTTGCGCGATGATAAATCCTATCCCTTTATATTCCTCAGCGGCGATACCCATCCGCGGCTGGCGATGCACCGTGGCGCTAAACACGCTAAAGGTGAATACTTCGGTCCGTTCCCCAACGGCTATGCGGTACGCGAAACGCTTGCGTTATTGCAAAAAATCTTCCCCATTCGACAATGCGAGAACAGCGTTTATCGCAACCGCTCGCGCCCTTGTCTGCAGTATCAGATTGGGCGCTGCCTTGGGCCGTGCGTCGCTGGACTGGTGAGTGAAGAAGAGTACGAGCAGCAGGTTGAATATGTACGCTTGTTTCTTGCCGGTAAGGACGATCAGGTATTAACGCAGCTCATTGCCCGGATGGAGAAAGCCAGCCAGGCGCTCGAATTTGAAGAGGCCGCCCGTATCCGCGATCAAATTCAAGCGGTACGCCGGGTAACAGAAAAACAGTTTGTTTCCAATACTGGCGACGATCTGGATGTTATCGGCGTGGCTTTTGATGCCGGGATGGCGTGCGTTCATGTGCTCTTTATTCGCCAGGGTAAAGTGTTGGGTAGCCGCAGCTATTATCCAAAAGTTCCCGGAGGTACCGAGCTTGGTGAAGTTGTCGAGACCTTCGTAGGGCAGTTCTACCTGCAGGGTAGCCAGATGCGTACTTTGCCGGGAGAAATTTTACTCGATTTCAATCTCGGTGATAAAACGCTGCTTGCCGATTCCCTTTCCGAACTGGCGGGGCGACGGGTGCACGTTCAGACAAAACCTCGTGGCGATCGCGCACGCTATCTGAAGCTGGCGCGCACCAACGCCGCGGTGGCGCTCACGACCAGGCTCTCTCAGCAGTCGACGGTGAGCCAACGGTTACAAGCGCTGGCCACGCTGCTCAAGCTTCCGGCGGTGAAACGCATGGAGTGTTTTGATATCAGTCATACGATGGGTGAACAAACCGTGGCATCCTGCGTAGTGTTTGATAGCAATGGTCCACTGCGGGCGGAATACCGACGCTACAATATCACCGGTATCACGCCGGGCGATGACTATGCGGCGATGAATCAGGTGTTGCGTCGCCGCTATGGTAAAGCAATAGAAGAGAACAAGATCCCTGACGTTATTCTGATAGATGGCGGCAAAGGGCAACTTGGGCAGGCAAAAACGGTGTTTGCCGAACTCGATGTGCCGTGGGATAAAAACCATCCTCTGCTGTTGGGGGTGGCGAAAGGGAGCGATCGTAAAGCCGGGTTGGAAACGTTATTCTTTGAACCGGAAGGCGAGGGGTTTAGTTTGCCGCCGGATTCCCCTGCGTTACACGTTATCCAGCACATTCGCGATGAGTCGCACGATCATGCGATTTCCGGGCATCGGAAAAAGCGGGCGAAGGTGAAAAGCACCAGTACCCTGGAGACGATTGAAGGGGTAGGGCCGAAGCGCCGGCAAATGTTATTGAAGTACATGGGCGGTCTGCAGGGTTTGCAGAAGGCCAGCGTGGAGGAAATAGCGCAAGTACCGGGGATATCTCACGGTCTGGCAGAAAAGATCTTCTACTCGTTGAAACATTAGGGGCTCTGTAGCAACA
>CABUCP010000711.1 GCA_902490055.1 uncultured Klebsiella sp.
AACGGCTTTATTAAATTAATGCCGCTGACCCTTGCCGGGGCCATGTTCGTATTAATCAACAACGTTTTTTTGAGCTTTGGTGAAGGTTCTTTCTTTTATTCAATGGGGATTCGCCTGGATGCCTCTACTATTGAAACCTTAAACGGCTTTAAAGCCATCGGCGGTAATGTCTACAACGGTACGTTGGGCATTATGTCGCTGATGGCGCCGTTCTTTATCGGCGCGGCGCTGGCGGAAGAGCGTAAAGTCGACCCCATGGCCGCAGGCCTTCTGGCGGTCGCCGCCTTTATGACCGTCACGCCTTATAGCGTCGGTGAAGCTTATGCCGTCGGCGCAAACTGGTTAGGCGGGCAGAACATTATCTCCGGGATGATTATCGGCCTGGTCGTCGCGGAGCTGTTTACCTTTGTTATCCGTCGCAACTGGGTCATCAGACTGCCGGACAGCGTGCCGTCATCGGTCTCGCGTTCCTTCTCGGCGCTGATCCCGGGCTTCCTGATCCTCTCGGTCTTCGGCATCCTTTCGTGGATTTTGTCGACCTACGGCAGCAACTTCCACCAGATCATCATGGACTCCATCTCTACGCCGCTGGCGGCGATGGGCAGCGTCGTGGGCTGGGCTTACGTCATCTTTAACTCCCTGCTGTGGTTCTTCGGCGTACACGGTTCGCTGGCGCTGACTGCGCTGGACAACGGCATCATGACCCCGTGGGCGCTGGAAAACATCGCGCTTTACAACCAGTACGGCTCCGTTGATGCGGCCATCGAAGCGGGCAAACAGTTCCACTTCTGGGCGAAGCCGATGCTCGACTCCTACATCCTGCTGGGTGGTTCCGGTGCGACCTTGGGTCTGATTATCGCTATCTTCATCGCCTCCCGTCGCGCTGACCATCGTCAGGTTGCCAAGCTGGCGCTGCCATCAGGTATCTTCCAGATTAACGAACCGATTCTGTTTGGTCTGCCGATTATCATGAACCCGGTGATGTTCATCCCGTTTGTCCTGGTGCAACCGATTCTGGCGGCGATTACGCTGGCGGCCTACAGTCTGGGAATCATTCCACCGGTGACCAACCTGGCGCCGTGGACGATGCCAACCGGTTTAGGCGCCTTCTTTAACAGTAACGGCAGCGTCGCCGCACTGCTGGTCGCGCTCTTCAACCTTTGCGTTGCCACTGCCGTCTACCTGCCGTTCGTCGTCTTGTCGAACAAAGCGCAGAGCACTATCGAGCAGGAAGAGAGCGAAGAAGATATCGCTAACGCACTGAAATTCTGATGTCGAGCAGTACGGGAGTCTTCCCGTACCGCCTGAGAAACGAGGAAAATATTATGTTTGATCTGGATAACATTGAAGCGGTAGAAACCCCGGAAAATGACCTCGAAGAGGTGGTGATGGGGCTGATTATCAACTCCGGACAGGCGCGTAGCCTGGCCTATGCGGCGCTGAAACAGGCTAAGCAGGGCGATTTCGCTGCGGCGAAATCCATGATGGAGCAATCGCGTATGGCGTTAAGCGAAGCGCATCGCGTCCAGACCCAGCTTATTGAAAGCGATGAAGGCGAAGGCAAAATGAAGGTAAGCCTGGTGCTGGTTCATGCGCAGGATCATTTGATGACCTCAATGCTGGCCCGTGAGCTGGTTGCCGAATTGATTGAGCTGCACGAGAAGGTACAATAGGCTATCCGAACGATGAGGCAGCCAAAGATGATGACCACAGAGATCAGTACCGCCAGGGAACAACAGCTCTTTAACGGGAAAAACTTTCATGTGGTCATCTACAACAAAACGGAGAGCGTAAGCGGGCTTCACCAGCATG
>CABUCP010000712.1 GCA_902490055.1 uncultured Klebsiella sp.
GATGGAAACCGTTTGATTCCGGGACGCTTTTCTACAACACTGCTAACAAAAACCTGATGACAGGATACCCTATGCCCGTTTCTCGCCCTCGTCCCCTGCGCGGCGCTTTTCCGCCAGGCACGCAACGCTACGGCCAGTCGCATCTCGGCGCGCCGCTGTTATGGTTTCCCGCACCGCTTGCCGATAGCCGCAGCGGGCTGATTATCGCCGGCACCCATGGCGACGAAAACTCATCGATCGTCACCCTCTCCTGCGCGCTGCGCACGCTGAAACCGGAGCTACGTCGCCATCACGTGGTATTAACGGTCAACCCCGATGGCTGTCAGTTGGGGTTACGCGCCAACGCGCGCGGTATCGATCTCAACCGTAATTTCCCGGCAGCTAACTGGAAGGCGGGAGAAACGGTGTATCGCTGGAATAGCGCCGCCGAAGAACGCGACGTGGTGCTGCTGACCGGTGAAAAACCCGGTTCCGAGCCCGAAACCCAGGCGCTGTGCCAGTTGATCCATCAGATCCACCCGGCGTGGGTGGTCTCCTTCCACGATCCGCTGGCCTGCATTGAAGACCCTGGCCACAGCGAGCTGGGGCAATGGCTCGCCGGAGCCTTTAATTTACCGCTGGTGAGCAGCGTCGGATACGAAACGCCGGGTTCCTTCGGCAGCTGGTGCGCCGATCTCGGCCTGCCGTGTATTACCGCCGAGTTCCCGCCGGTCTCCGCCGACGAAGCCACGGAAAAATACCTCGCGGCAATGACCGACTTATTACACTGGCACACTCAAAGATGAAGCACGCCGGTGCTGAAATGCAGCGCCGGCTCCACATCCACAGCCAGCCAGGTCGGGCCATCAAGGTCAGCAAAACGGGCCAACGGCGCCAGCGGCAACGCGGCGGAAATGGCCCGTGAAGTACAAAGCATGCAGCCCAGCATCCGCGCAAACCCCAACCGTTCCGCCTCCTGTGCCAACAATAACGCTTCGCTCAGGCCACCGGTTTTATCCAGCTTAATGTTGACCATTTCATAGCGCCCGCGCAGCGCCGGCAGGCTTTCGCGGGTATGGCAGCTCTCGTCGGCACAAATCGGCAACGGATGGATAAAGTTCTCCAGCGCCTCATCCGCTCCCGCCGGCAGCGGCTGTTCAAGCATCGCCACGTCAAGATCGGCCAGCAGCTGGCAGCGCGCCGCCAGCCCCTCGCTGCGCCATGCTTCGTTAGCATCAACAATTAATGTCGCCTGCGGCGCGGCGTCGCGAATGGCAATCAACCGTTCGCTAATCAAATGATCGTCCAGCTTAACCTTTAACAGCCGCGCCCCCTTCTCCCACAGCGCGGCGGCGCTGGCCGCCATCTGCTCCGGCGTACCGATCACCACGGTTTGCGCCGTCACCACGTCGTGCGGCAGAGTGACGCCAAGCAACTGCGGCAACGTTTTGCCCGCGCGACGCGCCTCCAGATCCCACAGCGCGCAGTCGACGGCATTGCGCGCAGCTCCTGCAGGCAGTAAATGTTGCACCTGCTCGCGCGTGGCTCCGCGCTCAAGCTGTTCGCCGATCGCCATAATCTGCGCCATCACCGAAGCAATACTTTCGCCATAGCGCGGATAAGGTGTACATTCACCGGCGCCCTTTACGCCATCCTCTTCTATTTCCACCACCACGACTTTGGCCTCGCTGCGGCTGCCGCGAGAGATAACAAACGGCGTATGCAGCGGCCATGATTCTTCAAACACTCGAAGGTTGCGCATTCCCTGGGCCTCTTAGGTAAATGTTAAATAGAGTTTGCCGTGTTGCTGGCTGATGTCA
>CABUCP010000713.1 GCA_902490055.1 uncultured Klebsiella sp.
AATAGGCGATATCAGGTTAACCTCTGTCATCAGGATGTTAGCCGTCTATACTCATGAGCAGGATAAAAATATGCGGAGCAGGAGGAAAGCCATGCCCGGGCGCTTTGAACTGACATCTACCCTGGCGAAGATCTGGCACGCCCCGGATCAACTTCGTCTCATGGATCCGCTACCGCCCATGCACCGCCGCGGCATCATCGCCGGCGCCCTGCTGGTGATTATCGGCATCCTGCTCCCATCCGGCGATAACAGCGCGCCAACGCAAACCAGCCGCGAGGCCAATCTCGACCTGCAATCGCAGTCCCAGCCGCAAGGCTCCGGTAATCAAGCCGTGCCGCTGCCGCCAATCACCAATACGCCAACGGTCAGCGACGCCGATCAGGTCGCGCCGGTGGCGCCTGAGGCTATCCAGGATGAGCAGCCGGATCAGGCGCAGAATTCAACGTCCTCTTCTTCTCAGCCATATCAGCAGCCGACGCAGCAGCAATCAGCCCCGGGAATTGAACAACAGTGGCGCACCTACCGAATTGAATCCGGCAAAACCCTGGCGCAGCTATTCCGCGACCATGGGCTGCCTGCCACCGATGTCTACGCCATGGCGCAGGTCGAAGGCGCGGGCAAACCGCTGAGTTCGCTGCAGACCGGGCAAACGGTGCAGGTTCGTCAAAATGCTAACGGCGTGGTCACCGGGCTGGCGATTGATGTCGACGGCGGACAGCAGGTCTTGTTTACCCGTCAGTCTAACGGCAGCTTCGTGCGCGCACGTTAAACCCTTTACTTAAGCCGGGCCAAGCCCCCGGCTTAACGCTTCTGGCTCTTGTTCACCCAGCGGATGCCCACACACACCAACACCAGCGCGATCGCGTACTTCACTTCGAAAATATTCTCGCCAAGAAATATCGCCGACAGCACCGTCCCGGCCACCGGGATAACAAAGTTAAATGGCGCAATCATGCTGACGCGGTTGTGCTTGAGTAGCACGCTCCACAGCGCGAAAGCAATGGATGACAGCAGGGTTAGATAGCCGAGGATCATCGCCGCAGTCAGGCTGTGCAGCCGCAGTTCTCCCCCGCACAGATACCCGCCCGCCACCAGCACCAGGCCGCCAAAGGCCAGCTGCCAGCCGGTCATCACCATCGGATCGACGGTTTGCGAGATACGCTTGCCATACAGCGTCGCCGCCGAGAGGATAAACGCCGCCAGTACCACAAAACCGTCGCCCTGCCAGACGAAATTAAAGTCCCCCAGCGAGGTGTTGAAGTTCACCAGCATCACGCCGACGAAGCCAAGTACACAGCCGATAGTTTTGTTATAGCTGAGCCGGTCATTCTGGTAGATAAAATGCGCCAGCAGCACGCTGAAGAACGTCCCGGTGGCATTCATGATCGATCCCTTTACCCCGGTGGTAAACGCCAGCCCAACGTAAAAGAAGGCGTACTGAATAGCGGTCTGCGTCAGCCCCAGCACCGCCAGTTGCCCACACTGGCGGCGATTAAGCCGGGCAATCGGTTTACGCTGCGCCAGCGCCAACAGCAGCAACAATAGGCCCGCAAACAGAAAGCGATAGCCAGCAAAAACAATTTTCGAGGGAACATCATCGGTGGCGATTTGCAGGAGTTCATAACCGCTTTTAATCGCGGGATATGAGCTGCCCCACAGCAGACAGCACAACGTCGCGCAGGCGTAAGCTACGTTCTTATTAGCAAAAATCGAGGGGGTGGTAGAGGAAGCGTCCATTGACTTCACCAAAAATAAAACCGTGTTTTATTTTATTATCCAGAAAGTCGCAGGG
>CABUCP010000714.1 GCA_902490055.1 uncultured Klebsiella sp.
CTTTCCCTTTGACTGATTGCAATCATCAATCGTTTAGGGCATAAAGCGCAAAAGCAAGATACCGAATAAGACCTGGCCGCGCGCAGGCCAGCAGAGGAGTCGCCGTGCATTATCAACCGCAGTATCACCTACTTAAAGACCGTATTATCCTGGTCACCGGCGCCAGCGACGGCATCGGCCGCGAAGCCGCCCTCACCTATGCGCGCTACAGCGCAAGCGTGGTGCTGGTCGGGCGTAATGAAGAGAAACTGCGCGGCGTCGCGCAAGAAATTGAACAGGCTGGCGGCATTCCGGCCCGCTGGTTTACCCTTGACCTGCTAACCTGTACTCCACAGGAGTGCCAGCAGCTGGCGCAGAAAATCGCCATTCACTACCCGCGTCTGGACGGCGTATTGCATAATGCCGGCCTGCTCGGCGACGTTTGCCCCATGGATCAGCAGGATCCCGCGGTGTGGCAGCAGGTGATGCAGGTGAACGTTAACGGCACCTTTATGCTCACCCAGGCGCTTCTTCCTTTATTACTTAAATCTGATTCCGGCTCGCTGGTGTTTACCTCTTCCAGCGTCGGCCGTCAGGGCCGCGCCAATTGGGGCGCCTATGCAGCCTCGAAATTCGCCACCGAAGGGATGATGCAGGTGCTGGCCGAAGAGTATCAAAGCCGCCATCTGCGGGTAAACTGCATCAATCCGGGCGGAACTCGCACCAAAATGCGCGCCAGCGCCTTCCCGACCGAGGATCCACAAAAGTTGAAAACGCCTGCCGATATCATGCCGGTTTATTTATGGCTGATGGGCGATGATAGCCGGCGCAAAACCGGCATGACCTTTGATGCCCAGCCCGGGCGTAAACCAGGAATTTCCCAATGAGCGATCAACGTTACCGCGAGCGGCAGCAGCGGGTAAAAGATAAGGTCGATGCGCGAGTCGCCGCCGCCCAGCAGGAGCGCGGCCTGATAATGGTGTTTACCGGCAACGGCAAGGGGAAAACGACCGCCGCCTTCGGTACCGTCGCCCGCGCCGTCGGACACGGTAAAAAAGCCGGAGTCGTGCAATTTATCAAAGGAACCTGGCCTAACGGCGAACGTAATTTGCTGGAACCACATGGGGTTGAGTTTCAGGTGATGGCGACGGGTTTTACCTGGGACACGCAAAATCGCGACAGCGATACCGCCGCCTGTCTCGATGTCTGGCAACACGGGCTGCGGATGCTGGCTGACGAGAGCCTGGATCTGGTGCTGCTGGATGAACTGACTTACATGGTGGCTTACGACTACCTGCCGCTGCAGGAGGTACTGACGGCATTACAAAGCCGCCCCGCGCACCAAACGGTGATGATTACCGGTCGCGGCTGCCATCGCGATATTATCGAGCTGGCCGATACCGTCAGCGAGTTGCGCCCGGTGAAGCACGCCTTTGACGCCGGCGTTAAGGCGCAGATGGGGATTGATTACTAAGCTTTGCCAGCAACGCGCTATTTAACGGCAGGCAGACACAGTCCTCGCCGAGTGCCAGTTCATGGTCGAGGACGTTCTGCCGCGAAACAAAACGTTTACGGTACTCGGTCGGCGTCAGGCCGCAGTATTTGTTGAACGCGGCTATTAAATATTTATGCTCGTGAAAACCGCAGCTATGGCTGATTTCGGTGATTGGCGTGCGGGTATCGCGCAGCAGGTTGCGGGCTTTATTCAGCCGCACCAGGGTCAGGTACTCTTTAAAGTTGTAGCGGCTCACCTTCTTAAACAGCCGGGAAAACCACGAATAGCTCATCCCACTGTGATCGGCC
>CABUCP010000715.1 GCA_902490055.1 uncultured Klebsiella sp.
AGGCGCTTAGCTGATAAGCAGCGCAATGACGACACTGTAGGCCGCTTTATTATTCAGAAAAATAGTGAAATAAATTCAACACTATTATTAAATTAATAACAATGATGGCATGATGCCGTGCCGCAGCTAGAGAAACCGCTGAACATGCAAATCAATCTATTTGAATCAATTAAAGTTTTTATCGAGATTATCGAGTCCGGCAGTTTCACCCGCGCGGCGGAGAATCTGCAAATTCATCGCCCGGCGGTCACCAAAGCGCTGCAACAGTTGGAACAGCATTGCGGCGTGCGGCTGTTACAGCGAACGACCCGCCAGATCCATCTCACCCCGGACGGCGAAGCGTTTTATCGGCGCTGCAAGCCGCTACTCGCCCAGGCGGATGAACTCATGGAATCTTTTGCTCCGGAACGCCCATTACGCGGCCAGTTGCGGATCGACATGCCCATTGCTTTCGCCAAATTGCTGGTAGTGCCGAACCTGCCGGCTTTTTATCGCCAGCATCCAGACATTGAAATCGTCCTCAGCAGTTCCGACCGGCGACGCGATATGCTGCGCGAAGGCCTCGATTGCGTGCTGCGTATCGGCGAACTGACTGACGGTGACTATATTGCCCGCAGCCTCGGCAGCGTTGGTATGCGCACCTGCGCCAGCCCTGCCTACCTGGCGAAATACGGCATTCCAGAATCGCTTGACGATCTGCAATCTCACCAGGCGATCAACTGGCTAAATAATAGTAACCATCAGACCATGCGCTGGATATTTCAGACACCGGCCGGCCCGCAGGAAATGGCGTTACCCGGTAAACTGGTGCTGGATAATTCAGAGACCTATATTGCCGCTGGCCTTGCCGGGCTCGGACTATTACAAGGGATGGATATTTTCCTTAAACCCTATCTTGATAGCGGCAAGCTGGTGGAAGTGCTTCCGGAATATCCGGTGCCGTCGCGAAAGTTATCATTGATTTATCCGCACCGCCATTTGCCGCGCAAAGTGCGGGTGTTCGCCGAGTGGTTAGCGACGTTGCTATAGTGCTGCCAGCAGCCGGGCATGCAGCTTCAACGTATGAGTTACCACCGAACGATAAACGGCAGGAGAGAAATCAGGCGGTAAACAAGCCCGTGCGGTCTCAAGAGCGGATGGTATATTTTCGGCAAAGAATCGCAGAATCTCCTGCATCTGATCCTGCGGGAAGTTCACCTCCTTGGCGGTAGCGAGGAAGTGCCGTGGATAAAGCGTATTGATATCTACCTTCCGTCCTTTGCTTGCTTTCAGGCTCATCGATAATTTCAGATCTCGTAAATGCAGACCCGTGCCGCCTAATACCGGGAAGGCAGAGAGGATGTCGTAAAACGGCGTTAGGCAATAGCTGCCTCCCGGCTGCAGGAATATGGAAAAGTTTTTTGCGTGACCATCGGTGGCGCCAATTAACCACTGGAACACAATGAATTTCATAAAATCATAGCGGTCCGTTAATGCTTCGCTGGAGCCAAGCAGAAAATTCATGACCTTATGGACCCCCGGCCCGCCGTCAGATTCGTATTTCATCGACGATGGCAACCCGAAAGTCTGGCAGAGATCTTCCTGCGGCAAGCGCAGCAGCACCGTATTATCTCGCGCCCAGCGGCGATCGAAACGCGCAACCGCAAGCGCACGAATCCCCGGCGTCCGTATTATTTCAGCATCTGGCACCTTAAAACCCAACACTCTCGCCAGAGTCAGACATAAAAACTCATTATCTACGCTTTCACGGAGATCCAACGTCGCGTTCGGTTGTTTTAT
>CABUCP010000716.1 GCA_902490055.1 uncultured Klebsiella sp.
GCCAGGGATTTGTTCTTGGCGGCCTGCGCCGCCAGCCACAGGCCACTGTTTTTCATGGCGTAGCCAAAAATCAGTCCCAGCGCCAGCGACGGCACCACGATACGCCAGTCGCCGTTGGCAGCAAAGGTCGCGCAGGCGCCGATAAAGGTACCGGGAACGAAAGAGAGCAGGAGCTGACGCGCCTGAATGCACATCAGGAAAGCGACGATGCCGGTCATCATGTAGCTGAGAATTTCCAACTGCGGCGCCAGCGCGCTGCCGTAAATAATCACCAGCGCCCAGATTACGCCGCTCATCACCGTGCAGGCGGAAATCAGCAGCCCTTTCAGGCCACCTTGCGGACAGGCGAAATAAGCCGTACAGCCGAGGAAACCGGCCCAGCTCAGCAGGCCGAGCGCGACCGCCACCCATCCCCAGATACCGGAGAGAATGCCCGTCGTTAATGCGATAGCGAAGAGTATGTTCATGCCGCGTATCATAGCAGATACGCGGTGGTCAAATGCGATCCAGAACACATAAAATGAATGCGTTAATTTGCTGTTTCACACATTAAGTGACTTAAATCACATTTATTCGTCGTTTTCTTCCTGCAGCTCATCCCACATCGCAGAAAGAGCTTCGCGCGTCAGCGGCGCCATGGTGCGCCAGAAAGGCGTCTGCGCATGCGCCTCGACCTTACCAAGGAAAGTGCCGCACCACGGTAAAATGTAATCGGCAAACAGCGTTTCCAGCGTTTCACTTTCATCTTCCGCGGCATGATCCTCAAGCCAGGAGGCCGCCAGCAGTAACGAACCAATATGGTCCGTCGGGCCTTCGCCGGTCGGGATACCGTGAGAGGCCAGGAAACCGCGGACTTCCGCTTCCGTAGCCCCTTCGACCCACGCGCTACGATAAGGAGACACGGCGCATTCCTCGCCGACGAACAGCGCATTGTAATCCGCCGCCAGCGGTTGGGTATCGCAGCTCTTCTGCAAGCGTTCCAGCAGTTCATCCTGTTCCAGCGGCCAGCTCGCGGCCAGTTTACCATCGCGAATCAGGGTGAACAGCGGCACCAGCAGCGGATCCTGCGGCTGGCGGTAATACAGCGAGCCCAGCACGCGGCAGAGGATTGAAAATTCGTTCATGCAATTAGTTCCAGTAGTTCATATTAAAGGTCAGCAAATTCTTTGATCGCCGGCATCCCGCGCGATTCGAGGAAATTCAATAGCCGACGCGGAGTGACGTTAAGGATCCGTTCCTCCGGGAAATTCACCGCATCAAGGATCTTCCGACACTCGGTGAATTCGCCAAGCGTAAAAGCGGTATGCGAATCCGACCCCAGCGCAACCCAGCCGCCAGCGTCGCGCACGGCAGCGGCAATCGCCCGGCAGTTATCTTCACTGCCTACCCGCGAGGAGACGAAAGAGGAGTTATTAATTTCCAGCGCGACGTGGTGCTTCGCCGCCGCTGCGGCAACGGCCGGAATATCAACCGGGAACTTAGGGTTACCCGGATGGCTAATAATGTGTACCGCGCCGCTGGCGATCGTGGCAATCATCGCTTCAGTGTGGGTGGCTTTATCCTGCGGCGGAAATACCGGCTCATGAAAACCAGCAATGATCAGATCCAGCGAGGTCAGCATGGGGCCAGTACAGTCGATCTCACCCTGGGTATTTTTAATATTGGCTTCAATACCGCGCAGAATACCCACGCCATCAACCAGCCGCGGCCAGATGCGCATATTAACAAAATGCCAATAATGCGGGGCATCGGCCATATCCGGGCCGT
>CABUCP010000717.1 GCA_902490055.1 uncultured Klebsiella sp.
TCCAGAATCTGTTTCAGCGCGGAGTTCTTCTCGGCCTGGCTTATTTTTTTGTCCACACTGGTAAATTTGCTGATAGCGGCCTTCACCGCAGACAAGAAAGCAATCTCTAGTTTATAAGGCTGTGCCGCATCCAGCGTACAGCAAAGCGACCAGGCTTTAGTAATTGCCAATACGTTATCAAGAAAACGCTTCTTACCGTCTTCAAGGCCGAGCACGTAGTTTGCAACGGGCACCAACAGCTTTTGTGCGTGAGCTTCAAAGCCGGTGTAGTCAAAACCCACTGACGTTGCTGTTTTGGAAAACATACCGTGGATGATGTCCAGCTTTTCCAGCATGATTGCCAGCGCTTCTTCGGCATTAATGGTTGCATCGCCTTTACCGTTTGCATCGGTATAGGTTTTCAGTGCCAGTTTCAGTTCATTGGCGATTCCGATGTAATCAACCACCAGCCCGCCGGGTTTATCTTTGAATACCCGGTTGACGCGGGCAATGGCCTGCATCAGGTTATGGCCGCGCATTGGCTTGTCGATATACATAGTGTGACAGCAGGGAGCGTCGAAGCCGGTCAGCCACATATCGCGCACAATCACCAGCTTCAGCGAATCGTTCACATTCTTGAAGCGGGACTCCAGCCGTTTTTTAGTTCGCTTGTTGTAGATATGCGGTTGCAGCATTGCCTTATCGGACGCTGTACCGGTCATCACGATTTTGATTTGCCCTTTTTCAGGATCGTCATTGTGCCACTCCGGGCGTAGCGCGATAATTTCATCGTAAAGATGGGCGCAGATTTCTCGACTCATCGCGACAATCATCGCCTTGCCGTCCATTACGGTATTGCGCTTCTCAAAGTGGGAAATCAGATCGGCGGCAACCTGTTGAAGCCGTGGTTTTGCACCAACCAGTTTCTCCAGACGGCTCCATTCACCTTTGGTTTTTTCACGCAAGTCCAGCTCATCATCTTCAATCAGCTCATCAACTTGATCGGAGAGCGCCGCCAGTTCTTCATGGTTGAGATCGAGTTTCGCCAGCCGGGATTCGTAGTGAATAGGCACCGTCGCTCCATCGTCCACCGCATCCTGAATATCGTAAATTGAGACGTAATCACCAAATACAGCGCGGGTATCGCGATCCTCTGCCGAAACCGGTGTTCCGGTGAATCCCAGAAACGAGGCGTTGGGCAGCGCGTCGCGCATATGTTTAGCGTAACCGTATTTATAGATACCCGTTTCCCGGTCCAGATTGGCTTTCATGCCGTACTGGCTGCGGTGCGCTTCATCGGAAATAACAACGATATTGCTGCGCCCATTGAGAACCGGATGGGCGTTTTCTCCTTCCTCTGGGGAGAACTTCTGCACAGTGGTAAAGATAATGCCACCAGCATCACGCGTCGCAAGCAGTTCACGCAGTGCTTCGCGGTCATCTGCCTGTACCGGCATTTGCTTGAGCAGATCCTGCGCCTGACAGAATGTGCCGTAAAGCTGACCGTCCAGATCGTTACGATCGGTGACGACCACAATCGTTGGGTTGCCCATCTCCGGCTGTTGTAGCAGTTTGCCGACATAACAACACATGGATATGCTTTTACCGGAGCCCTGTGTATGCCAGACCACACCTGCTTTCTTACTGCCAGGCTGAATGTTGCTGTGCAGGGCCAGTTGCTTACCGGTAGCAGCGACAATTGTCGCCTGCACGGCCTCGCGCACTGCGTGGAACTGGTGATAACCGGCTATTTTTTTTATCAGCCTTTCATCGTTGTTCTCGAACAA
>CABUCP010000718.1 GCA_902490055.1 uncultured Klebsiella sp.
AGTTGCCAACGGATAACAGTATCTACGCAACAGGTAGCCACGGTATGAATAGCCAACCCGAAGCCCTGGCTTACTGCCAGCTGACCTCGCCTTTCGGTTCGTAGGCTGCCGCATCCAGCGGCGAGTTCTTCTCGATGTACTCTTTCAGCACCTCGGCATCGATAAAGCCGGTATTTACATACCCCGGCTTGGTATCGATATGCGGATAACCGTCGCCGCCGGTAGCGTTAAAGCTCAGCGTCGCCATACGGTAAGTTTTCGCCGGTTCCACCGGTTCGCCTTTGATTTTCAGATCGTTCAGCTTGCCATCTTTAGCGACGAAACTGACGTTGGCGAACTGCGGATAAGCGCCTGAATCCGGCTTCATCTGCGCTACCGCGGTCAGGTACTCAATCACCTCTTTACCGCTCATATCGACGTAAGTCAGCACGTTGCCGAACGGCTGCACTTTCATCACGTCTTTATAGGTAATATCACCCGCTTCGATAGAGTCGCGAATGCCGCCGCCGCTCATCACCGCAAAATCGGCATTACTGCGCGCCATTTGCGCAGCCAGCAGCAAGCGCCCCATATTGGTTTGTACAAAACGAACCTTGCTGCGGTCGCCTTCAAGGTGGCCGTTGACGCTACCGATTTTCACCTGCAGTTGCGCTTTGCCTTTATTCTGGAACGGCGTGAGCAGCGACAGCATCTGCGGGTTTTCGGCAATTTGCGGCGTATACAGCACGCGCTCGCTCTGACCGTTGTCCCAGGTGACTTTCTTCTTCAGATTGACCGGGATCAGCTGATAGTGCACCAGCTTCATTTCGCCGTTGCGGAATTCAAAATCGGCGCGGCCTACGTACTTACCCCACTCGTGGGCCTGCACGATCCAGATGCCGTTTTGGCGATCGGGCGCGCACGGCGTGCCGGGGACATAATCGACCTGTTTTTTATTTTCTGCCGCCATGCAGACCGGATCCTGCGAGTGGCCGCCGACGATCATTGCCAGCGATCCCGCCGGCAGGCTGCGCGCCATTTCAACATCGCCCGGCGCGTTAGAGCCGTGGTTGCCGTTGTCGTAATGGCCCATATGCGTGGTTGCCAGAATGACGTCCGGTTTTTCATTTTGCTGCAGTTCCTGGATAACCAGCCTGGCTTCAGCCGCCGGATTGCGGAATTCGATATCGGTGAAATATTCCGGGTTGCCGATTTTCGCCGTATCGTCGGTGGTTAAACCAATCACCGCAATTTTCAGCCCGCCGCGCTTAAACAGCGCCCAGGGTTTAAACAGACGCTCGCCGGTGCTTTTCTGATAGATATTGGCCGACAGGAACGGGAACTTTGACCATTTCTCCTGCTGGCGCAGCACGCTGAGCGGATTATCAAATTCGTGGTTGCCGACCGCCATCGCATCGTAGCCGATCAGGTTCATGCCGCGAAAATCCGGTTCCGCATCCTGTAAGTCGGATTCAGGCACGCCGGTGTTGATGTCGCCGCCGGAGAGCAACAGTACGCTGCCGCCTTCGGCCGCCACCTCTTTACGAATACCGTCCACCAGCGTTTTCTGTGCCGCCAGCCCATATTCGCCATAGTCGTTGCGCCAGAAATGGCCGTGGTGGTCGTTGGTGTGCAGGATGGTGATTTTATAGGTTTTGTCCTGCTCATAGGCCTGCGCTGACAGGCTGCCCAGCGATAAGGCGGCGAATAACGCCAGCGCCACGCCGCGTTTTAAATAATGCATGTTTCACTCCCTGACTAAATAACAAGTGCCGAAAGTATAG
>CABUCP010000719.1 GCA_902490055.1 uncultured Klebsiella sp.
GGAATCCTCGGCGGGACGACAATGGGCGTGGCCAGTAGTTTGCTGATTAACGCGGCGCCAAGAGAACAACGATCCCGGCTACTGGCGATGGTGATTACCGCCTTTTCTTTGGTCAGTATTATTGGTATGCCCACAATGTTATTTCTCTGTGAACGAATGGGCTGGCAGATAGCGCCGGTATTGATTGGCTTGCTATGTCTATTGTCGCTACTGATGATCCAATTTGGCCTGCCGGGAACATCCGGCGGTGAGCGCTCTGGCGCAAAAATGCGCATCACCCCAGCGATATTCTTATTTGCCAGCGGCAACGCATTAACCCAATTTAGCCCGATGCTACTACTCCCGATCCTGGTGCCTTTGCTGATGGACAGCATGCGGGCAAGTAGCGCAGCGCTACCGTGGCTATTTTTTCTCGGCGGTTTAGCGGGATTCGCGGCGACAATATTGAGCGGTAGATTATGCCAACGCTATGGCGGATTTCGGGTCAGTCTGGCGGCAACCTCCGCGTTCATCATTAGTTTACTGATGGCGCTATGGTTAACCGGGATGAGCTGGCTGTTTATTACTTTGTTCCTCGGCGCCTCCTACAGCCGACTGGTGGCTTCATCGGCGGTCGCGCTACGCTTCCCGGACGATGACTGGCGAGCGGGATTTACGACTTTGCAAGGGGGGATCATGTCATTGAGTACGGCTGCGGCGTTTATAATCTGCTCGCTGTGGCTGGCTGACGGCGAAATGAGTCATCAGACTTCAACGGCGTTGATCGTGTTGAGTGGATTGAGCGCCATGCTGTTGCCGTGTTTACTCCGCTATCAAGAACGAAAATTCGCTAACAACGCCGCCAAACCGTTGGCCAGCGGCGTTGATGGATTTTAAATATTCTCCAGACGAATTCCGCGGGTTCTGGGCCCAAATACGCCAACTGAGAGCATGACCATCAGCATACTGGCGACGATAAAGCTAATCACCCCAGGGGTACCGGCGTATTGCAGGATCACGCCGATCAGTATGCTGGTAACCGCGGTAGAAAGGCGGCTAAAGGAGTAACAGAATCCAACCGCACGGGCGCGGATGTGGGTCGGAAACACCTCCGCCTGATAGGCGTGGTAGCTAATGGTCAACCAGGCATTGGACCAGGTTATCATAAAACCGCAGATAACCAGCAGTACCGGACTATTCTGTAAAGCAAACAGGGTGCCGAAAACCACCGTCATCAGCGCCGACAGCACAATTTGCCATTTGTTTTCGAAACGATGAACAAAGCGGGTGCAGAACAGGCAGCCAATCGGGTAGGCAAGGGTGATAAAGAAGGCGTATAGCAGGCTGTGGGTGATGCTGGCGCCCTGGCCGGAGAGCAGCGCCGGCAACCAGTTGCCGAAGCCGAAGAAGCCGATGGCCTGGAAGAAGTTCATCACCATCAACATGATGGTGCGCTGACGGTACTCCGGCGCCCAAATTTCTTTAAAGGTGCCGCGTTTTGGCGTTTCTGCCGCCGGGCTGTCATGGCGTGGGGAAGGCGATAATCCGCAGCGTTGTTCCATTTCGCACATCACCCGGTGCGCGTCATCGTGGCGGCCTTTGGTTTCCAGCCAGCGGGCGGATTCCGGCAGTTTTTTACGGATAACCCAGATAACCAGCGAGCACAGCGCGCCGATGATGATCACCCAGCGCCAGCCGCTGAGGCCGAGAATCGTCATCGGCACCAGCAGCCAGGACATCAGCGCAACCGTCGGTACTGAGAGAAAC
>CABUCP010000720.1 GCA_902490055.1 uncultured Klebsiella sp.
GTCAGATTGATTTAGACGTCTGGATGCCTTAACATCCATTTCATTGACAGGCATCGCCTGGACACGGCAGAAGAAAATGCCACGGCAAACGGCTAAACGATAATAAATAACTGATGATTAAACTTTCGAATATTACCAAAGTGTTCCAGCAGGGGAACCGCACCATACAGGCGCTGAACGATGTCAGCCTGCATGTCCCTGCCGGGCAAATTTACGGCGTAATCGGCGCTTCAGGCGCAGGTAAAAGTACGCTGATTCGCTGCGTTAACCTGCTGGAACGCCCAACCGAAGGCAGCGTTCAGGTTGATAACCAGGAACTGACTGCGCTCTCCGAGAAAGAGCTGACTCGCGCACGCCGCCAGATTGGCATGATCTTCCAGCACTTTAACCTGCTTGCCTCGCGTACCGTTTACGGCAACGTGGCGCTGCCGCTTGAGCTGGACAACACGCCGCCAGCGGAAATTAAGCGCCGCGTTAATGAACTGCTGGAACTGGTTGGCCTTGGCGATAAGCACGACAGCTATCCCGCTAACCTTTCCGGCGGCCAGAAGCAGCGCGTCGCCATTGCCCGCGCGCTGGCCAGCAACCCGAAGGTGCTGCTGTGCGATGAAGCCACCAGCGCGCTGGACCCGGCCACCACCCGTTCCATTCTCGAGCTGCTGAAGGACATTAACCGTCGTCTGGGGCTGACTATTCTATTGATCACCCACGAAATGGACGTCGTTAAACGGATCTGCGACTGCGTGGCGGTCATTAGCAACGGTCAACTGATCGAGCAAGACACCGTCAGCGAAGTCTTCTCGCATCCGAAGACGCCGCTGGCGCAGCAGTTCATCCAATCTACCTTGCATCTGGATATTCCGGATGACTACCAGGCACGCCTGAAGCCCACTCCGCTGCCTGATAGCGTACCGATGCTGCGCATGGAGTTTACCGGCCATTCCGTCGATGCGCCGCTGCTGTCGGAAACCGCCCGCCGCTTTAACGTGAATAACAACATTATTAGCGCGCAGATGGATTACGCCGGCGGCGTAAAGTTCGGCATCATGCTGACCGAAATGCACGGCACACAAGAAGATACCCAGGCGGCGATCGCCTGGCTGCAGGAACACCATGTAAAAGTAGAGGTACTGGGATATGTCTGAACCAATGATCTGGCTGCTGGTTCGCGGCGTGTGGGAAACGCTGGCCATGACGTTTGTCTCCGGCTTCTTTGGTTTTGTGATCGGCCTGCCGGTCGGCGTACTGCTGTACGTTACCCGCCCGGGTCAGATTGCCGCCAACGCCAGGTTGTATCGTACACTGTCGGCGCTGGTTAACATCTTCCGCTCGATTCCGTTCATTATTCTGCTGGTCTGGATGATTCCATTTACCCGCGTGATCGTCGGCACCTCTATCGGCCTGCAGGCGGCTATCGTACCGCTGACGGTCGGCGCCGCGCCGTTTATCGCCCGTATGGTGGAAAACGCCCTGCTGGAGATCCCAACCGGTCTTATCGAGGCCTCCCGCGCCATGGGGGCAACGCCGCTGCAGATCGTACGTAAGGTCCTGCTGCCGGAGGCGCTGCCGGGCCTGGTAAACGCGGCAACCATCACGCTCATCACCCTGGTTGGCTATTCCGCCATGGGCGGCGCGGTTGGCGCCGGCGGATTGGGGCAGATTGGTTATCAGTACGGCTATATCGGCTATAACGCGACGGTAATGAATACCGTACTGGTATTGCTGGTTATTCTGGTTTA
>CABUCP010000721.1 GCA_902490055.1 uncultured Klebsiella sp.
AATGTAAGAGGCTGTAAAGTGTCGATAGCTCCTCTCGCCGCCAGCCGGCAATATGGATATTATTAATGAGAATTATTATCACAAGGAGGTGAACGATGCCGTCCCCGTTAATTTTGACCCTACTGGCCGGAAGCGCGACCTTTATCGGCGCAATTTTCGGCGTATTAGGTCAAAAACCATCCAACCGCCTGCTGGGTTTTTCTCTCGGTTTTGCGGCCGGGATCATGCTTCTCATCTCATTAATGGAGATGCTGCCGGCAGCATTAGGCGCCGAAGGCATGTCGCCGCTCCTCGGTTACGGGATGTTTATAATTGGGTTACTGGGCTATTTCGCGCTGGATCGCATGCTGCCGCACGCCCATCCGCAGGATTTGATGACTCCAGGCATTCCCCGCCCGCGCAATTTACGCCGCACCGCGATTCTGCTAACGCTGGGCATTAGTCTGCATAACTTTCCGGAAGGAATCGCCACCTACGTTACCGCCAGCAACAACCTCGAACTGGGGATGGGCGTGGCGCTAGCGGTCGCCCTACACAACATACCTGAGGGGCTGGCGGTTGCCGGGCCGGTTTATGCCGCAACCGGCTCCCGCCGCAAGGCCGTACTGTGGGCCGGGCTTTCCGGCATTGCTGAGATCCTCGGCGGCGTGCTCGCCTGGCTGATCCTCGGCACGCTGGTGTCGCCGCTGGTAATGGGCGCCATCATGGCCGCTGTGGCCGGAATTATGGTTGCGCTGTCGGTAGATGAGCTGATGCCGCTGGCAAAAGAGATCGATCCGCAAAGCAACCCGAGCTACGGCGTGCTGTGCGGCATGTCGGTGATGGGACTCAGCCTGGTGGTGCTACAAACGATGGGTATTGGTTAAGAGCCAAAAACAACAAAGCCCACTTCATCGTGGGCTTTTTCATATCGTCAGCGGGAAATCAGCTGGCTTTGCGATCGTGCTCGCGGCGATAAGCCACCAGATCTTCAATGGTAACCACGGCCATGTTGTGCTGCTGCGCGAACTTAATGCACTCCGGCGCGCGCGCCATGGAGCCATCATCGTTGGTCAGTTCACACAGTACGCCTGCCGGCTTGAAGCCTGCGAGGGTGACCAGGTCGATAGTCGCTTCGGTATGGCCGCCGCGGGTCATGACGCCGCCCGGCTGCGCGCGCAGCGGGAAGACGTGGCCAGGGCGGTTTAAATCGGATGGTTTCGCGCCGTCGGCGATCGCCGCGCGTACGGTGGTGACGCGGTCAGCGGCGGATACGCCGGTGGTCACGCCTTCAGCCGCTTCAATGGTCACGGTAAAGCCGGTGCCATAGGCGCTGGTGTTGTTCTCAACCATCATCGGTAGGTCGAGTTGCTTGCGGCGGTCTTCGGTCAGGCACAGGCAGACAATGCCGCTGCCGTGACGAATGGTCAGCGCCATTTGCTCAACGGTCATGGTTTCGGCGGCGAAAATCATATCGCCTTCGTTTTCACGGTCTTCATCATCAAGCACCATCACACCACGGCCTTCGCGCAGTGCGTCTAAAGCGTGTTCCACACGTTCAAAAGCGGTACCAAAAGAAGAAAGGAGCGTCTGATTCATGGTAAAAAAACCTCATTAAAATTATGGTTACCAGAATCAGGGCAGTCTTAGGAGTGCCGGTTTAGCGGCAAAAGTCAACGCAAGCGGATCGAAACCCGACTGAGCCGTTACTCTCTCCCATCCGGACTTTAACCGTCGGCCCCGGAATTACACCGGATCT
>CABUCP010000722.1 GCA_902490055.1 uncultured Klebsiella sp.
TGGGCTGCAGCGGTCGGACCGATTTTTTCAATATTAGCCGCAGCGAAACGTTTAGATCCTGGAGCCAAATCCATCTCTAAGTTCGCGCACGCCCTGCATTGATAAACCTGCCAGCGCTAAATGGCAGGTTTTTTTATTGATTGCTATGGAAATGAATACTGAACCCTTGTTCCTGCCAATGACTTAACAGCTCCTGCTGCAGAGGCGAAGCTGCGCGCCCGGTCCAGACGAAAATATGCTGCCCAGGGAACAGTTCCGGTCGAGGGGATTCCAGAGGCTCCGCCAGCACATTAACATGCCAGCCGCGCTGCGAAAGACGCCAGGCTTCCAGCCACAAGCCGGTACGGTCCTCACTTCCCCACCCCACCAGCAGCGTCTCTTTGCCATGTTTTTTACGCGCCTCGGCCAGGAACAGCGCCACGCAGTCAATCAATATGCCATCCAGCATACTGCTAATGACCAGGGAGGTATTCTGATCGAGCTTCAGCCGCTGGCGCACCGGCGCAAACAGGCTATCAAGGAGAGTGTCGACGGGATGCTGATGACTTAATGCAATGATTTTGGCGCGTATTCTTGCCGGCTGCATATAGCGTAAGATGCTCATCATCTCTTCCTGCAACTGGGCGGATTCGTCACGTGCGGCAGGCAACTGGCCTTCCAACAGCGCTTTCACCTTGCCCACCGAGACGCCGCGCTCTATCCAGCGCTTAATCTCTTCAATACGCTGAATATCTTCTTCATCGAATTGGCGGTGTCCGCCTTCGCTACGCTGCGGTTTCAGCAAACCGTAGCGCCGCTGCCAGGCGCGGAGAGTAACGGGGTTGATTCCGCAACGCTCGGCTACTTCACCGATACTGTAAAATGCCATTAGCCGCCTCATCTCAACCTGATACTTTAGCGCCTAAACTAACTAATTTAGGCATTCTGTACAACTCTCTTTTCTTGTACAGCTAAAGATATCAGGTTACAGCTCACGGCGTAGCGGAAAAAGGCTGAAAGTACGGTTACAATACCTCGAAGTGGATCATTTTTTCTCCGGCCAGGCAATGGCCGGCAGGCCGCCAAGCCGGGCGCCAGCAAAGAGATTCCCCTGGAACTGAGAAATACCGGCCGACTCCAGCCACATCCACTCTTCCGCCTGCTCTACGCCGACCGCAGAGACGGCAATTTCCAGCGAATGGCAGCATTTGATAATCGCCTGCACGATTGCCTGGCGCGGCCCATCGCGGTGGATATTACGGATCAGCTGCTGGTCGATTTTTATGCGATCGGGTTGATATTGCGCCAGCAGCGAAAGCCCGGCAAAACCAGCGCCGAAATGATCGATCGCGACACAAATTCCGGCTCCTTTTAGCTTGCGCACCGCATCGGTAAACTCATCCATACGCGAGATAACCTCACGCTCGGTAAATTCAACGATAATCTGCTCGGGTATCAGATCGTTGCGCTGGATCTCGCCTAACAGGAACGCCACTGAATCAGGCACTTTCACCAGCGTCATCGGTAACAGATTAATCGTCAACGTTCGTTCACGTAACCCAAGTTTACCTGCAATAGCCAACGCAACCCGTTTGCTGTGCAGGTCAGCGAGATAAACCTCATCACCGGATAGCCCGGCGAAATAGGCCGCCGGTGGCCTTCCATCAACCGTACGCAATAGAGCTTCCCAGGAAACGACCTCGCAGGCAAAAGGATCGATCACCGGTTGAAAGGCAAAGCAGCAATCTTCTG
>CABUCP010000723.1 GCA_902490055.1 uncultured Klebsiella sp.
AATTAACGATGACTTATATGCCGGGATTGGCTTGTACGGCAACTACGGTTTAGGCATCGATTTTGGCAACTGGGCCGGCGACCGTCTCATCAAAAAAAGTACCATGGTCGCCATGACGCTGAGCCCATCGCTGGCGTGGAAGCTCAACGATCGGCTGTCCATCGGCGCTTCCGCCAACCTGAATTACGGCTATCTATCGCTGACGCGTAACGTCGACGGTAGCGATGAGAAAGATAAAGACCATGACTGGGCGATGAGCTACCGTCTGGGCCTGCTGATGCAGTTGACTGAACAAACCCGCGCCGGTATTACCTGGAACAGCAAAACCGACTACGACTTCAACGTGAAGGGTAAAGCGCGATTCCCTGATTTACCGAATGTCTCGTATGAGTTGCCGATTTCCGCCCAGGTCCGCGCCCCGCAGCAAATCATGCTCAGCATGGTGCATGATATTAATAAACAGTGGTCGGTGATGGGCGATCTCGGCTGGCAGGACTGGAGCCAATTCGGCAGCCCGCAAATCACCGTTGCCGGCCACGAAAGTAACAAAAATAACCGCCTGAAAGACTCCTGGCATACCGCCGTCGGCGTGCAGTACCGGCCGACCGAACAGTGGCGTCTGAATGCCGGGGTGGGCTTCGACAGCACGGTTTATGATTCGCAAAGCGACACCGCGCTCTCGCTGCCGACCGGCGATGAATGGCGCTTCGCGACCGGCGCACAGTATCAGATAACCCCGGCCAGCAATATCGGCGTCGCGGTCTCCTACCTGCATATGCAATCTTCGCATGTTAAATCACCGGAAATTATCGCCGGTGACTACGATCATCCTTACCTGTGGTTCGCCAGCGTCAACTACAGCTACCAGTTCTAATGCGCTTCACGACCCGCGGGGGAAGCGCGGGCTGCAAATGCACATAGCGACATCAAGGTCTTAGCTCTTTGCGCCAAGTACAATTGGCGCGCTTAAGCTATGCTTTAGCAGAAACTAATAACGTAGTGAGTTCATAAGGAAATCATCATGCGCTACAACATTGTTGCACTTGTTCTGCCATGCGCGCTGGCGCTGAGCGCCTGTACCACCGTCACCCCGGTTAATAAAGACAACGGCCCCCGCAGCGGCGCCTGCATCGAGGGCGGCCCGGACGCGGTGGCGCAGCAGTTCTATGATTATCAAATCCAACACCGGAATAACGACCTGACCGGGCTGCGCCCGTATCTGAGCGACGATTTAGCCAAACTGCTGAACGATGCCCGCCAGGATCCATCCCGCAACGCCCTGCTGCAATCGAATCCATTCTCCAGCAGCGCCACCCCGGCCGACAGCGCCGATGTCGCCAGCGCCTCGACCATTCCGAACCGCGATGCGCGCAATATTCCGCTGCGCGTTGAGTTAAAACAGGGCAGCCAAAGCTGGAAAGATGAAGTGCTGATGATTCAGGAAGGCCAATGCTGGGCCGTTGATGATGTCCGCTATCTTGGCATAAACAGCCACGCGCCGGCCGGTACGCTGCGTCAGAGTCTCGAGAAACGCTGATTAAGGCGTTGAAGCTACCCCGCTGAAACGATAACCCCGGTAAAATGTCGGTATTCCGTCCGGTAATGCCGACATTTGTTCCCCCCTACCACACGAACCCATATTTTGTGCTAACTTTAGAGAGAAATGTGGTTTACATTTAACTTTTAACGCATAAATATTGCATAACTATTCTGCCAACGTTACTATTT
>CABUCP010000724.1 GCA_902490055.1 uncultured Klebsiella sp.
CTTCCGCTTCTCCTTTACCCGGCATCATACCGATATAGTTACCGCCGACCAGCGCATCCAGCCCGGAAACCCCGGCCAGAGACGCTTTCGGCGTCACCAGCCAAAATTGCGTGTCTTTGCGCAGCGCATCTTTCATATCGCTCTTTACGCTGGCGGAAACTTCAATCTTGCTGTGATCTTTACTCAGTGAGATATCCTGCACCGTGCCGACTTCCACCCCCTGGTAGCGGATAGGTGTTCGCCCCGGGACAATACCGTTGGCGGATTGGAAATCAATAGTAATGGTCGTTCCCCGGCCTTCAAAGCTGGTCCAGATGAGCCATGCGGCAATCATTAGCGCGATGACCGGCAGCAGCCAGAACGGCGAGATGCGACGTTTAGTTTTTATTTTGGCTTCAGTCGGCGAAGCGGGCGTTTCCTGACTCATGTGCGTCCCAAAGTAAGCGGCTGTCCAGCCATTCAACTGCAAGGATAGTTAAAATCACCGCGCCGCCGAAATACACCGCCGCCGGCCCCATGGTAAAAGCGAGGAGCTGATCGCGGTTTATCAGCGACATGGTTAATGAGATGACAAAAAGATCCAACATCGACCAGCGGCCGATCCAGGTAATTAGCCGCAGCAGCAGGATGCGGGTACGCAGCCCCTGTTCGCACTTGAATTGTATGCTGACCAGCAGGGTAAATAACACTATAACTTTGGTGAATGGTACCAAAATACTGGCGATGAACACCACCGCAGCGATGGCGACGTTGCTGTTGGCCAGTGAAATGATCCCCGACAGAATGGTATCTTCCTGGCGCGCGCCGTTGACGTAAATGATTGAAATCGGCAGCAGATTGGCTGGCAGCAGAAACACAATCGACGCGATTAAGGCCGCCCAACTGCGTTGCAGGCTTTGCGGGCGACGATGATGCAGTGAGGTATGGCAGCGGCGGCAGCGGCCGCGGGAATCGCGATAGCCGGTATAGTGGCAGCCGGTGCAGACCTGAAGATTGTTATCGTAGCGCATTGCCGGGCGTTCGGGATAAAAACGTTCCCACAGCTCTTCAACGTTCATGTGGATAAGCGTCAGTATGCTCAGTAGCGTCAGGGCGATAAACGCGATCAGTCCGATGCCCGGCTGCAGGAAAGCATAATCTTGTACTTTAATCGAGGCGACGCCAATACCGACCAGATAAATATCCAGCATCACCCATTCTTTCAGTTTACCGAGCATCAAGAGCACCGGACGCAGGTTCATGCCGAGTACGTTACCCAGCCACAGGTAGGCGATAGAGACCACCAACAGGACCGGGGCGACGACGGCGCAGAACAGCACCATGGCGGCGGTGATTGGGTCGCCCTGGTTGGTCATCTGCCAAATCCCCTGCAGCACGTTAGCGTCGATCCGCACGCCCAGCAGGTGCAAACGCAGTAGCGGTTCGCTCCAGGCGAACGGCATCAGCAGCATCATGGTAAATGCCATGCTGGCGAGGCGGGAAAGAGACCAGTCGCGGCCATCGCGAACTTTCGCGTTGCAGCGGGGGCACCAGGCGCACTGATCCCTTTTCACAACCGGTATGCGAAACAGCATGTCGCACTGCGCGCAGCGCTGATAGTGCGCATGCGGCGTTGGCGAACCGATTGAATGAACGGTAATCTTCTTCGTCGGCGTAATGGGTGGTGTTTTTATCAGCATTTATTACGTACAGGAATGAATGTATCTCACTATATTAACCCAGGAAT
>CABUCP010000725.1 GCA_902490055.1 uncultured Klebsiella sp.
CGTAAGGCCAATTCATGAAAATCAAAACTCGCTTCGCGCCAAGCCCAACAGGCTATCTGCACGTTGGCGGTGCGCGTACTGCTCTCTATTCCTGGCTTTTTGCACGTAACCAAGGCGGTGAGTTTGTGCTGCGTATTGAGGACACCGATCTCGAACGCTCCACCCCGGAAGCAATTGAAGCCATCATGGATGGGATGAACTGGCTGAATCTGGAATGGGATGAAGGTCCGTACTTCCAGACCAAACGTTTCGATCGCTATAACGCGGTCATCGATGAAATGCTGGAAGCGGGCACAGCATATAAATGCTACTGCTCTAAAGAACGCCTCGACGCGCTGCGCGAAGAACAGATGGCGAATGGCGATAAGCCGCGCTACGACGGCCGCTGCCGCCATGACCATCAGCACCACGCTGCCGACGAGCCGTGCGTTGTGCGTTTTGCTAACCCGCAGGAAGGCTCGGTTATCTTTGATGACCAGATCCGCGGGCCGATCGAATTCAGCAATCAGGAGCTGGACGATCTGATCATCCGCCGTACCGATGGCTCCCCGACGTATAACTTCTGCGTCGTGGTGGATGACTGGGATATGGCGATCACCCACGTGATCCGCGGCGAAGACCACATCAACAATACTCCGCGCCAGATCAACATCCTTAAAGCGCTGAATGCGCCGGTGCCGGTTTATGCGCACGTGTCGATGATCAACGGCGATGATGGCAAGAAACTCTCCAAGCGCCACGGCGCGGTGAGCGTTATGCAATATCGTGACGACGGCTACCTGCCGGAAGCGCTACTGAACTATCTGGTACGTCTGGGCTGGTCCCATGGCGATCAAGAAATCTTCACCCGCGAAGAGATGATCGAGTTCTTCTCATTGGGCGCGGTCAGCAAATCCGCCAGCGCATTCAACACCGACAAGCTGCTGTGGCTGAACCATCACTACATCAATACGCTGCCGGCGGAATATGTGGCGACGCATCTGCAGTGGCACATTGAGCAGGAAAACATCGATACCCGCAACGGCCCGCAGCTGGCTGAGCTGGTGAAATTGTTGGGCGAACGGTGCAAAACGCTCAAAGAAATTGCGCAAAGCTGTCGTTACTTCTATGAAGAGTTCGCCGAGTTCGACGCTGATGCGGCGAAGAAACACCTGCGCCCGGTGGCGCGTCAGCCGCTGGAAGTGGTTCGCGATAAACTGGTGGCAATCAGCGACTGGACGGCGGAAAACGTTCATCACGCGATTCAGGCTACCGCCGATGAGCTGGAAGTGGGCATGGGTAAAGTTGGTATGCCGCTGCGCGTAGCGGTGACCGGTGCGGGTCAATCCCCGGCGCTGGACGTGACCGTGCATGCGATCGGTAAGTCCCGTAGCGTTGAGCGCATCAATAAAGCGCTGGCGTTTATCGCCGAGCGCGAAAGTCAGCAGTCCTGAGGACTGCGCTTAGGCTGAATCGAACGGCAGGTTAATCCTGCCGTTTTTTTTTCGCCGCTATTTTGCCGCGCCGCTAATGCCCAACCGCGTTAAGAAACCGCTAATCCCATCACGGGCAAGAAGATCGCGCAGATGCGTTTGTTCGGCGGCGGTCATCAGCTGCAGCGTATCGGCAATTTGTCGCCAGACCGCATCCGCTTCGTTAACAAAGTAGCCGCCGGGCTGCTCGGCGAGCTGATACTCTTCGTTGAGATGACGAAATGCCGGGATATTGG
>CABUCP010000726.1 GCA_902490055.1 uncultured Klebsiella sp.
AGTACTGTTGGTTGACCATCAGACCGGGCTGTTGTCGCTGGTTCGCGATATCGAACCGGATAAATTCAAGAACAACGTCCTTGCCCTCAGCGATCTGGCTAAATACTTTAAACTGCCGACCATTCTGACCACCAGTTTTGAGAATGGCCCCAATGGCCCGCTGGTTCCGGAACTCAAAGAACAGTTCCCGGATGCCCCTTACATCGCCCGTCCTGGCAACATTAACGCCTGGGATAACGAAGATTTCGTCAAAGCGGTAAAAGCGACCGGTAAGAAACAGCTAATTATTGCCGGCGTGGTCACCGAAGTTTGCGTGGCATTCCCGGCGCTGTCGGCGATTGAAGAAGGGTTTGACGTGTTTGTGGTCACCGATGCGTCCGGCACCTTCAACCCAATCACCCGTGATGCGGCGTGGGATCGTATGTCGCAAGCGGGCGTGCAGCTGATGTCGTGGTTTGGCGTAGCCTGTGAGCTGCATCGCGACTGGCGTAACGATATCGAAGGTCTGGGGACGCTGTTTTCCAACCATATTCCGGACTACCGCAACCTGATGACCAGCTACAGTCTGTTGAGCAAGAAATAAATGATTGGCGGCCGGCTTTCAGGACCGGTCGCCGTGGTATTTTCCTGCGGATTACTCCGTCAACGAGGCGCCACGTCGCGCCTCTTCACTCTGTTTTTTCAACAGTCGTGTCGCCAGTACCCCCGACATCATCGAACCATTCACATTTAGCGCGGTACGCGCCATGTCGACAATCGGTTCGATCGCAATAAAAATCCCTACCAGCGCGACCGGGAAATTCAGCGTCGACAGCACGATCAATGCGGCAAAGGTCCCACCGCCGCCAACGCCTGCTACGCCGATTGAACCCAGCGCAATGGCTGGCAGCAGGGTGGCTAAAAACGAAAACGACAGTGGGTCAATACCGAGCGTTGGCGCGATCATCGCCACCATGATCGCCGGATAAATCCCGGCGCAGCCGTTTTGCCCCATGCTGGAGCCAAAAGAGGCGGCAATATTGGCAATAGTATTAGGTACGCCGAATTTTTCCTGTGCGGTAATCGCTAATGGAATAGAGGCCGCGCTGCTGCGGGAAACAAAAGCGAAGGTTAGCACCGGCCATACCGTTTTATAATACAGGAGAGGATTATGGCCGCTAATCACTAACAGGGTCGCATGCACAATAAACATCATAGCCACAGCCAGATAGCAGGCGGCAATAAATCCAAGCAGGCTGGTAAATTGCGCCAACTGGTAGGTTGAGAAAACTTTAGCCATCAGCGCCATGACCCCGTAAGGCGTCAGCGCAATCACGATGCGCACCATCTTCATAACCCAAATTTGAATCCCGCTGCTTAATTTTTTACCTTCTTCCGGCGCCTCTTTTTTCACCTTCAATAATGCCACACCTGCCAGTAGGGTAAAGATGACAACCCCAATCACCGATACGCTGCGCGCGCCGGTCAGATCGAGAAAAATATTGGTCGGGATCAGCGATGTTACCAATTGCGGTAGCGAAACGGCGGCGGTTTTGCTGACGTCATCGGCGGTTAGCGTTGATTGCATATGGCTAAATGCGCTGGCGTCGAGGCCGATCAGATTAGCGGTAAACAGCCCGACCCAGCCCGCGACCATCA
Organism: uncultured Klebsiella sp.; assembly: GCA_902490055.1. Lineage (GTDB taxonomy): Bacteria > Pseudomonadota > Gammaproteobacteria > Enterobacterales > Enterobacteriaceae > Klebsiella. Next base: position 1,639 of record CABUCP010000726.1, read on the forward strand.
CCAGACACAGCATGCAGGCGACGATGGTTAAGGACATTCGGCCAATTCCGGCGCTGTTTTCGAGT
>CABUCP010000727.1 GCA_902490055.1 uncultured Klebsiella sp.
CCCGGTATCGATGCGGTGATGATGGATTTCGCCCACCTGATGATCGAGATGGTGCGCTTCAATACGCCGTTCCTGAACTTCTTCTGGTACAACTCGCCGCTGCCGGAGTTCAAGCATGCGCTAAACATCGGCTTCTGGATTATCTATGTGCTGGTGTTTGTCGGTATGGCGCTGCAGGCGTCCGGCGCGCGGATGAGCCGCCAGGTTACATTTTTACGTGAAGGCGTTGAGGATCAGCTGATTCTGGAGCAGGCCAAAGGGCCGGAAGGTTTAACTCGTGAACAGCTTGCCGGGCGTATCGTAGTACCAAATCATACGATTCTGAAGCAGTACTTCACCCTGTACGTGCTGCCGATTGTCGTTATTGTGATCGGTTATATTTTCTTCTCGCTGCTTGGCTTTCTGTAACTCGGTAAACTGCCCGGCAAGCCGGGCAGTTAATTACTCCGCAGGTAGCGCCCGCGGCTTGCCTTCATTGTCTACCGCCACGTAGATAAACAGCGCTTCCGTCGCTTTATAGCGCTGGCCCAGAGGTTCCGACGACACCTTCTTCACCCACACTTCGATATTAATGGTTATCGACGTATTGCCGCGTTTCACGCATCGAGCGTAGCAGCACACGACGTCGCCTACCGCGACCGGGCGTAAAAAGGTCATGCCGTCAACGCGCACGGTCACCACGCGACCATGGGCAATCTCTTTGGCCATAATCGCGCCGCCAATATCCATCTGCGACATTAACCAGCCGCCAAAAATATCGCCATTGGCGTTGGTGTCCGCCGGCATGGCCAGGGTGCGTAAAACCATTTCGCCCTTCGGGGCGAGATCTGTTGTTGTCATTCTATACTCTGTACTAGTCAAAGAAGATCAGCGCGATGCTACTATGAAAACGGCGTAGAGAGAATAGGGGAATACGCCCGCGGGTACGGGCGTAGAGCGATTAGAAACTTAACGTAACGCCTGCGTAATAGGCGCGTCCCGGTTCGTTGTAGGTTGATGCGCCGGCGTTCTCGCGATAAATCTGCTTATCAAACAGGTTGCTAATCCCGGCGTTGAGACGGATATCTTTCATCAACTGATAGTTGCCGCCGATCCCCACCACCGAATAAGCGCCGACTTCATTGGTGGCGAGGGTTCCCGTTTCGTTGCGAATTTCCGCGTACTGGCGCGGTTTCTGACGGCCATACATCGTCCAGTTTACGTTAGCCGACAGCTTGCTGTTTACCTGCCAATCGAGCATGGTATTGATGGTATATTTCGGGATCACCGATAGCGGGTTGCCGGTGTCTTTGCTCTCCGATTTAATCATCAAGGTCGCGTTAGTCCGCCAGTTCAGCGTGTCGGCTACCACCGGGATGAGTACGGTCCCTTCCAGGCCTTCCACTACCGCTTTGCCGCCGTTTTGCCACTGCAGAATGTTGTTGCCGCTGGAGGTGTAGCCGAGCACCTCGGTACCGGAGACTATTTTGTTTTTGTAATCGTTACGGAACCAGGTGATCCCGGCGTTATAGCCCTCGGCGTTGAATTCCAGCCCGAGCTCTTTGTTGATGCTGATTTCCGGATCCAGATCCGGGTTACCGAGCAGATAGCAACTGCCTGTGGCAATGGCGTCCGGGCAGCCGTTTCCGCGGGTGGAGAGCAGATAGCCTTCGCTGGATTGATACAAATTCGGCGCTTTAAATACCCGAGCAATACCGGCTTTA
>CABUCP010000728.1 GCA_902490055.1 uncultured Klebsiella sp.
AGACCCGTTGGAATAATGATTTAAATCGACGTTCGACGATAGTTACGATATTCCGGATGCCAGAAATTATCGCTAATTGCCTGCAGCAGCGCCTCGGCTGAAGTCTTCACCGCCACGCCCTGTTCTTGAGCCACTTTGCCGACGGCAAACGCAATGGCACGCGACACGGCCTGAATATCTTTCAGCTCTGGCAGTACCGGGCCTTCGCCGTTGTTAACCAGCGGTGAGTGGTTGGCTAAGGTTTCGCTTGCCGCCATCAGCATCTCATCGGTGACGCGCGAAGCGCCAGCGGCAATGACGCCAAGGCCAATGCCCGGGAAGATATAGGAGTTGTTGCACTGGGCGATGGCGTACTGTTTCCCTTTAACGGTCACCGGGGTAAACGGACTACCGGTTGCCACCAGCGCTTCGCCATCGGTCCAGGTGAGGATGTTTTGCGGCGTGGCTTCAACGCGGGAGGTCGGGTTCGACAGCGGCATAACGATTGGACGCGGGCAATGCTTGTGCATTTCGCGAATAATCTCTTCGGTGAACAGCCCCGGCTGGCCGGAAACGCCGATCAGGATATTCGGCTTAACGTTGCGCACCACGTCGAGTAGGGAGAGCGCTTCATTGGCGGTATCCCAGTCTTGCAGATTTTCGCGTTTCTGCACCAGCTTGCTCTGGAACGATAACAGATTCGGCATGCCGTCGGTCAGCAGGCCGAAGCGGTCCACCATATACACACGCTGGCGGGCTTCTTCTTCGCTTAATCCTTCACGCACGATCTGCGCAATGATCTGCTCGGCGATACCGCAACCGGCCGAGCCGGCGCCAAGGAAGACTATTTTTTGCTCGCTCAGCTGGCTGCCTGCGCCGCGGCTGGCGGCGATCAGCGTACCGACGGTGACCGCTGCGGTACCCTGAATATCGTCATTAAACGAGCAAATTTCGTTGCGATAGCGGTTAAGCAGCGGCATGGCGTTTTTCTGCGCGAAGTCTTCAAACTGCAGTAGTACGTCCGGCCAGCGGTTTTTAATCGCCTGGATAACGTCGTCCACAAACTGATAGTACTCATCGTCCGTCACGCGCGGATGACGCCAGCCCATATACAGCGGGTCGTCGAGCAGTTGCTGATTGTTGGTGCCGACATCCAGCACGATCGGCAGGGTGTAGGCAGGGCTGATACCGCCGCAGGTGGTGTACAGCGACAGCTTACCGATCGGGATGCCCATACCGCCTATGCCCTGGTCGCCGAGGCCGAGAATACGCTCGCCGTCGGTTACCACGATCACTTTGACATTATGGTTCGGTACGTTCTGCAGGATATCGTCGAGATTATGCCGATTCTGGTAGGAGATGAACACGCCGCGCGCGCGACGGTAGATTTCCGAGAAGCGTTCACAGGCAGCGCCGACGGTCGGGGTGTAGATGACCGGCATCATCTCGTCGAGATGGTTGCCAATCAGCCGATAAAACAGGGTTTCGTTGGTGTCCTGGATGTTGCGCAGATAAATGTGCTTATCGATCTCGGTTTTAAACCCCTGATACTGGATCCACGCGCGCTCGGCTTGTTCTTCGATAGTTTCGACAACTTCCGGCAGCAGGCCCAACAGGTTAAAGCTGCTGCGCTCTTCCATGCTGAAGGCGCTTCCTTTGTTGAGTAATGGGAACTCAAGCAGAACCGGGCCAGCGTAGGGGATATACAGAGAACGGT
>CABUCP010000729.1 GCA_902490055.1 uncultured Klebsiella sp.
TGATTGTCGAAAAAGCAAATCACTACCAGCAGGATATGACTCGCTTTCTGCGCGATATGATCGCCATCCCCAGCGAAAGCTGTGACGAAAAGCGCGTCGTGCATCGTATTAAAGAAGAAATGGAAAAAGTCGGCTTCGATAAAGTCGAGATCGACCCGATGGGCAACGTGCTGGGCTATATCGGCCACGGCCCGCGCCTGGTCGCCATGGACGCGCATATCGACACCGTGGGGGTGGGTAACATCAAAAACTGGACCTTCGACCCCTATCAGGGGATGGAAACCGACGAACTGATCGGCGGGCGCGGCGCATCCGACCAGGAAGGCGGTATGGCATCGATGGTCTACGCCGGGAAAATCATCAAAGATCTCGGTCTGGAAGATGAATATACCCTGCTGGTCACCGGCACGGTGCAGGAAGAGGATTGCGACGGCCTGTGCTGGCAGTACATCATCGAACAGTCCGGCATTCGCCCGGAATTCGTGGTCAGCACCGAACCGACGGATTGCCAGATCTACCGCGGCCAGCGCGGGCGAATGGAAATCCGCGTCGACGTTCAGGGCGTCAGCTGCCATGGTTCGGCGCCGGAGCGCGGCGATAACGCCATTTTCAAAATGGGGCCGATTCTTAACGAACTACAGGAGCTTTCTCATCACCTGGGCAACGATGAATTCCTTGGCAAAGGCACCCTCACCGTTTCTGAAATCTTCTTTACCTCGCCGAGCCGCTGCGCGGTCGCCGACAGCTGCGCGGTCTCTATCGACCGCCGCCTGACCTGGGGCGAAACCTGGGAAGGCGCGCTCGACGAGATCCGCGCCCTGCCAGCGGTGCAGAAAGCCGGAGCGGTGGTGTCGATGTACAACTACGAACGCCCGTCATGGACCGGGCTGGTATATCCAACGGAATGCTACTTCCCAACCTGGAAAGTTGAAGAAAACCACTTCACCGTTCGCGCGCTGAGCAATGCCTATGAAGGACTGTTCGGTAAAGCGCCGGTGGTCGACAAATGGACCTTCTCCACCAACGGCGTTTCCATCATGGGCCGTCACGGCATCCCGGTTATCGGTTTCGGCCCGGGTAAAGAGCCGGAAGCCCATGCGCCAAATGAAAAAACCTGGAAACAGCACCTGGTGACCTGCGCCGCCATGTACGCCGCCATCCCGCTTAGCTGGCTGGCGACGGAATAAGTTCGAACGGTTATTCCTCCCGCCGCGCGGCGGCGGGAGTCTGGAGCTTTTATGCGCGTACTGATTAAAAACGGCATCGTGGTCAACGCCGACGGCCAGGCAAAACAGGACCTGCTGATTGAAAACGGCATCGTTAGCCAGCTCGCCGAACAGATAACCCCATCCGAACCCTGTCAGACCATCGATGCCGCAGGTTGCTATGTCATGCCCGGCGGCATCGACGTTCATACCCATTTTAATATCGATACCGGCCACGCCCGCAGCTGTGATGATTTCTTCACCGGCACACGCGCCGCCGCCTGTGGCGGTACCACCACCATTGTCGATCATATGGGCTTCGGCCCCGCCGGCTGCCGGCTGCGTCATCAACTTGAGGCCTATCACGGCTACGCCGCGTATAAAGCGGTAATCGACTATAGCTTTCACGGCGTTATTCAACATATCAATCATGCCATCCTCGATGAAATCCCGATGATGGTCGAAGCCGGTA
>CABUCP010000730.1 GCA_902490055.1 uncultured Klebsiella sp.
CTAAACGGCGGGGTTGATGGGCTCCACAAAATGGGGACATCAAAGAAAAGCAGTGGCACTAGTTATGACTGACGTCCTGGGAAAAAGTTCGCTTCGTCACCGATTTTTTTGCGAAAAAGTTAAAAATTTTCGCTGGGGGGCTAACCCAGCCCCGGCCAAATGATGACGATAAGCGTACCGGCAAGGGTCAGCAGCACGTTGGCGATAGCATAGGTACCGGCGTAGCCGAGCGCGGGGATGTTGCTGCGCGCGGTATCGCTGATAATTTCCATTGCCGGGGCGCAGGTACGCGCGCCCATCATCGCGCCGAACAGCATCGCGCGATTCATCCGCAGCACGTAGGCGCCGAACAGGAAGCAGATCACCACCGGCACCAGGCTCACGATAAGACCGGCAGCCAGCATTTGCCCGCCAACCGCGCCCAGACCGTTATTGATACCTGCGCCAGCGCTCAGGCCGACCCCGGCCATAAATACCATCAGGCCGAACTCCTTCACCATATTCAGCGCGCCCTGCGGGATATAGCCGAAGGTGGGATGGTTGGCGCGCAGGAAGCCGAGCATGATACCGGCGAACAGCAGGCCGGCGGCATTACCGATGCCGAAGCTGAACGAACTGAACTGGAAGGTGATCATGCCGATCATCAGACCGACGATAAAGAAAGCGCAGAAGGCCAGCAGGTCGGTCACCTGGCTGTGAATCGAAATAAAGCCGATGCGGTCAGCAACGGTTTTTACGCGGCGGGCGTCGCCGCTTACCTGCAGGACGTCGCCCTTGTTGAGCACCACGTTATCGTCGATAGGCATCTCAATCTGGCTACGGATCACCCGGTTGAGGAAGCAGCCGTGATCGGTTAGCTTCATCTGCGCCAGGCGGCGGCCGACGGCGTTATGGTTTTTAACCACAATCTCTTCGGTCACGATGCGCATATCGAGCAGGTCGCGGTCGAACACCTCTTTGCCGTTGCGGAAGCTTGGGTCGAGGCGGGCGTGCGCGTCCGGGTAGCCTACCAGTGCAATATCGTCGCCCATCTGCAGCACCGCGTCGCCGTCCGGGTTTGCGAGAATACCATTACGGCGAATACGCTCGATGTAACAACCGGTCTGGCGGTAAATCCCCAGCTCGCGAAGGTTTTTACCGTCGGCCCATGCCACCAGCTCCGGGCCGACGCGGTAGGCGCGGATCACCGGTAAATAGACTTTACGCTTGGAGTCGGTATCCAGACCGCGTTCGCGGGCGATCTGCTGGGCGCTGGTCTGTAGATCCTGATGCTGTAGTTTCGGCATATAGCGCGCGCCGACGATCAGGCTCACCAGGCCGACCAGGTAGGTCAGGGCGTAGCCGAGGCTCAGGTGGTCAAGCGACTGCGCCAGCTGATCGCTGGGTAAGCCGAAGTGGCGTAGAGTATCGCCCGCGCCGACCAGCACCGGGGTTGAGGTCATGGCGCCCGCCAGCATCCCGGCGGTCAGGCCGATGTCCCAACCGAACAACTTTCCCAGCCCCATAGCGATTAACATCGCGCTGGCCACCATCACCAGCGCCAGCATCAGATAGTTTTTGCCGTCGCGGAAAAAAATCGAAAAAAAGTTGGGACCGGCTTCGACGCCGACGCAGAAAATAAACAGCATAAAGCCGAGATTGAGGGCGTCAGTGTTAATAGCAAA
>CABUCP010000731.1 GCA_902490055.1 uncultured Klebsiella sp.
TATTCAGTCGCCAAGCGCCCGTGGCGCAGCAACGCTGTATAAAATGCGTTTTTCCGATGTGCGTACCGGCCTGAAAGTAGAAGAACGCTTTAAGGGCGACGACATCGTTGATACCGTCACCCTGACCCGTCGTTTCGTTGACTTTTCCTATGTCGATGGCAACGAATACGTGTTCATGGATAAAGAAGACTATACCCCGTATACCTTCACCAAAGAGCAGATCGAAGAAGAGCTGCAGTTTATCCCGGAAGGCGGCATGCCGGACATGCAGGTTCTGACCTGGGATGGGCAGCTGCTGGCGCTGGAGCTGCCGCAGACCGTGGATCTGGAAATCGTTGAAACCGCGCCGGGCATCAAAGGTGCTTCCGCCAGCTCGCGTACCAAACCGGCAACCATGAGCACCGGTCTGGTAATTCAGGTTCCGGAATACCTGACCAGCGGCGAGAAAATCCGCATTCATATCGAAGAATGCCGCTATATGGGCCGCGCGGACTAACCTCCCGCACCTCAGGGTAGCCCGGCCCAGCGTCACGCAGGCCGGGTCTGTTCCCGGATAGCGGCGCTATGCGCCTTATCCGGCCTACGAACAATATCTACCCGCTGCCAATATCCGACACAAAAAAGGACAGCCGCTGGCTGTCCTTTTGCTTTCCCTCGCGCCGCGATTACAGCAGCTCAGGATATTTGGTCATTTTCAGCGCCAGTTCTACGCCGCGCACTTCCGCCATCCCTTTCAGGCGGCCAATCGCTGAATAACCGGGGTTGGTTTTCTTACGCAGATCGTCAAGCATCTGATGGCCGTGATCCGGACGGAACGGGATCGGGCGCAGATCGCCGACTTGCTTACGACGCCGCTCCTCGCTGAGGATCGCATCAACCACCGCCACCATATTGACGTCGCCGTTCAGGTGCGCCGCCTCGTGGAAGGTTTTAGGATTCTCTTCACGACAGGTCGAACGCAGGTGAGTGAAGTGAATGCGATCGCCGAAGGTTTCCACCATTTTCACCAGATCGTTATCGGCGCGCACGCCGTAAGAACCGGTACACATGGTAAAGCCGTTATAAATGCTATCTACCGTCTCTTTCAGCCACTGCATATCTTCGATAGTCGACACAATACGCGGCAGGCCGAGGATCGGGCGCGGCGGATCGTCTGGATGAACCGCCAGTCGCACGCCCACTTCTTCACATACCGGCACAATCGCGCGCAGGAAGTAAGCCATGTTTTCACGCAACTGCGCCTTATCGATATGGTCATATTCCGCCAGGCGGGCGCGGAACTGGTCGAGGGTATAGCCCTCTTCCGCACCCGGCAGACCGGCAATAATATTGCGGGTCAGTTTTTCGATATCCGCCGCGCTCATCGCCTTAAAGTAGGCTTCAGCCTGCTGCTGCTCTTCATTGCTGTAATCCGCCGCCGCGCCCGGACGCTTAAGGATGTGCAGTTCAAAAGCGGCAAAGGCAATTTGGTCAAAACGCAGCGCTTTAGAGCCATCAGCCAACTGGTATTCCAGATCGGTACGCGTCCAGTCCAGAATCGGCATGAAGTTATAGCAGACGGTATCTATACCGCAGGCCGCCAGATTGCGGATGCTCTGCTGATAATTGGCGATCCAGAGTTCATACTGCCCGCTGTGGGTTTTAATATCCTCGTGTACCGGGAT
>CABUCP010000732.1 GCA_902490055.1 uncultured Klebsiella sp.
TGCAGATTTTCTTACTGAGTCGTTATCATAATGCGCTTATTTCAGTTCAGGTCTAGTGGGAGCACCCTTGAGCGACACAAATTACGCAGTCATTTATGACCTGCACAGCCATACCGTCGCCTCCGATGGGAGATTGACGCCAGAAGAACTGGTACACCGCGCGCATGAGATGCGGGTGGGCACGCTGGCGATAACCGATCACGATACCGTGGCGGCGATCCCGGCGGCGCGAGCCGAAATCGCGCGGGCCGAACTGCCGCTTACGCTTATCACTGGGGTAGAAATATCCACCCTTTGGGAAAACCACGAGATTCATATAGTCGGGCTAAATATCGATATTGACCATCCGGCGATGACGCAACTGCTATCGGAACAGACCGAGCGCCGCCAGCTGCGCGGGCGTATGATTGCCGAACGGTTAGATAAGGCCCGCATCCCCGGTGCCTGGGAGGGAGCGTTAGCCCTTGCCAACGGCGGCGCGGTGACACGCGGCCATTTCGCGCGCTTCTTGGTTGAAGCGGGTTTCGCCAGCAATATCGCCGACGTATTCAAAAAATATCTTGCCCGCGGGAAAACCGGTTACGTTCCCCCGCAGTGGTGTACAATAAAACAAGCGATTGATGTCATTCATCATTCTGGCGGCAAAGCGGTGATCGCCCATCCGGGGCGTTACGATCTTTCCGCCAAATGGTTGAAACGGCTGTTAGCCCATTTTAGCGAGCAGGGCGGTGACGCGATGGAAGTCGCCCAGTGTCAGCAGGCGCCGCATGAGCGCGCGCAGCTGGCAAGCTACGCGAAACAGTTTGGCCTGATGGCGTCGCAGGGGTCGGATTTCCACCAGCCCTGCCCGTGGATCGAGCTGGGGCGCAAACTTTGGCTACCCGCTGGCGTAGAAGGGATCTGGCGCAGTTGGGAAGTGGCCGCAGAGCAACTTGAGAGGGAAGTATGAGCCAGTTTTTCTATATCCATCCAGACAACCCGCAAGCGCGGTTGATTAATCAGGCTGTGGAAATCGTACGCAAGGGCGGAGTTATCGTTTACCCAACGGACTCTGGCTATGCCCTGGGATGCAAAATCGAAGATAAAGGGGCGATGGAGCGAATCTGTCGCATCCGTCAGTTGCCAGATGGTCACAACTTTACGCTGATGTGCCGCGATCTGTCCGAGCTGTCAACTTATGCGTTTGTTGATAACGTAGCGTTTCGCCTGATTAAAAATAACACGCCGGGCAACTACACCTTCATCCTGAAAGGGACGAAAGAGGTGCCGCGCCGCCTGCTGCAGGAAAAACGTAAAACCATCGGTATGCGCGTGCCGGCGAACCCGATCGCGCAAATGCTGTTGGAGACGCTGGGTGAGCCAATGCTCTCAACGTCATTAATGCTGCCGGGGAATGAATTCACCGAGTCCGACCCGGAAGAGATCAAAGATCGCCTTGAGAAGGTTGTCGATCTGATTATTCACGGCGGCTATCTCGGCCAGCAGCCCACCACGGTTATCGATCTGACGGAAGATGCCCCAGTGGTACTGCGGGAAGGCGTCGGCGATATTAAACCTTTCCTGTAAAACCTTTCGCGGGCAGCATATCGGCGCTGCCCGCGAAATAAATCCATTTATTTTAAAATAATATCTATATTGAGTTAACGCCTGCACCTGCGTA
>CABUCP010000733.1 GCA_902490055.1 uncultured Klebsiella sp.
GTCTGAGCGTTTCCAATAAGCATACCTACCGCCGGACCGGCAATCAGCACCCTATTCTTGGTGTCGAATACCAGCAGGATGGCGTGGCGCTGACCGAGGCCTATTTCAATAAGATGGGCCTGCAGGTGCGTTACTTTATGCCGGCCAATAGCGTAGCGCCGCTGGCCTTCTTCTGCGCGGGCGATCTGCTCAGCGATTACAGCAACCTTGAGCTTGCCAGTACCATCAGCACCATGGAGACGTTCCAGAAGATTTATCGCCCGGAAATTTATAACGCTAATTCCGCAGCCGGGCAGTGCTATCAGCCCAACCTGAATAATCAGGATCATTCGTTGACCCGAATTGTTTATGACCGCGAAGAGCGCAGCCGCTTGGCGATCGAACAGGGCAAATTTACCGAACAGCAGTTTATTAAGCCGTACCAACATATTCTTGAGCAGTGGTCAGCAAACTTCGCTCTCTAATTCATAAAAATAAGGTTCACCTGTATGAAAACATTGCTCCCGACATCCACCGCAGGCAGTTTACCGAAACCGACCTGGCTGGCGCAGCCCGAGACGCTGTGGTCACCGTGGAAATTACAGAATGAAGAGTTAGTATTAGGCAAACGCGATGCGCTGCGTCTATCGCTGGACGATCAGCTGCGCGCAGGTATTGATATCGTCAGCGATGGCGAGCAGACGCGTCAGCACTTTGTTACCACCTTTATTGAACATCTTAGCGGCGTCGATTTTGAAAAACGGCAGACCGTTAAAATTCGTAACCGCTACGATGCCAGCGTACCAACGGTGGTCAGCGCCGTCGAACGTCAGCAGCCGGTGTTTGTCGAAGACGCCAAATATTTACGTCAGCTCACCAACAAACCGATTAAATGGGCTCTGCCTGGGCCAATGACGATGATTGATACGCTGTATGACAATCACTATAAAAGCCGTGAAAAGCTGGCGTGGGAATTCGCCAAAATTCTCAACCAGGAAGCCCGGGAATTAGAAGCTGCCGGGGTAGATATTATTCAGTTTGATGAACCCGCCTTTAACGTCTTCTTTGATGAAGTCAATGACTGGGGGATCGCCGCGCTGGAAAGAGCCGCTGAGGGGCTGAAATGCGAAACCGCCGTACATATCTGCTATGGCTACGGCATTAAGGCCAATACCGACTGGAAAAAAACGCTCGGCTCCGAGTGGCGCCAGTATGAAGAAGCGTTCCCGAAACTCCAGACGTCGTCTATCGATATTATCTCGCTGGAGTGCCATAACTCGCGCGTGCCGATGGACCTGCTGGCGCTGATCCGCGGTAAGAAGGTGATGGTTGGCGCGATTGATGTGGCGACCAATACCATTGAAACGCCGGAAGAAGTTGCCAACACGCTGCGTAAAGCGCTGCAGTTCGTTGATGCCGAAAATCTCTATCCGTCAACCAACTGCGGGATGGCGCCGCTATCGCGTCAGGTCGCCAGCGGTAAGCTACATGCGCTAAGCGCCGGGGCGGACATTATTCGCCGGGAACTGGCGGCGAAATAATCGCCGGCAGTTTATTGACTCTGGAACTACAACAGGAGCCGGGCCTGCCCGGTTTCTATAAAAAGATGTTCATCTATGCCTTAGCTCATGATGATAATAATCTAACTTACTAAACTTCGGTTTAGCCCGATAAT
>CABUCP010000734.1 GCA_902490055.1 uncultured Klebsiella sp.
GGCTTATTTGTGAACCCAGGGGCAGCGTATGGTAACGCTATCGCGACTTTTTATTCATCCCGTCAAATCCATGCGCGGTATTGGCGTCACCCACGCCTTTGCCGATATTAGCGGCATGGCTTTCGATCGAATCTTTATGCTGACGGAAACCGACGGCACTTTTATTACCGCGCGCCAGTTTCCACAGATGGTGAAGTTCTTTCCATCGCCGCTGCACGATGGCGTGCATCTGACCGCGCCGGACGGCAGCAGCGCGCTGGTGCGCTTCGACGACTTCGCGCCGCAAAGCGAACCCACCGAGGTCTGGGGCAACCACTTCACCGCGCTGATTGCGCCAGCCGCCATTAACCAGTGGCTCAGCGGCTTTTTCCAGCGCGATGTCCAGTTGCGCTGGCTCGGGCCGCAGCTTACCCGCAGAGTGAAGCGCCATGATGCGGTGCCTCTCTCCTTCGCCGATGGTTTTCCGTATCTGCTGGCTAATGAAGCTTCGCTTCGCGATCTGCAGCAACGCTGTTCCGCCAGCGTAAGCATAGAACAGTTTCGCCCTAATCTGGTGGTCACCGGCGCGCCGGCGTGGGATGAAGACAGCTGGAAAGTGATTCGCGTCGGCGAGGTGGTATTTGACGTGGCGAAGCCCTGCAGCCGCTGCATTTTCACTACCGTCAGCCCGGAACGCGGGCAAAAGCATCCCGCTGGCGAACCGCTGGAAACCCTAAAGCGTTTTCGTACCGCGCTGGATAACGGCGATGTCGATTTTGGTCAAAACCTGATTGCCCGCAACAGCGGTGTGATTCGCGTCGGCGATGAAGTAGAAGTGCTGGCGCGCGGCCCGGCGAAAGCTTACGGCGCAGGCGCAAGCGACGATACCCTGCCCCCCGATGCGCAGCAGACGGCAACGGTCGAAATAGAATGGCAGGGACAGCGCTTTACCGGCAATAATCAGCAGGTCCTGCTGGAACAACTGGAACAGCAGGGAATTCGTATTCCATATTCCTGCCGCGCCGGTATCTGCGGCAGCTGCCGTATTCGCCTTGAAGACGGTGAAGTGAGTCCGTTGAAGAAAAATGCGGTCGCCGCGGACGGCACCATTTTATGCTGCAGCTGCGTACCAAAAACCGCGCTGCGCCTGGCGCCTTAAACCGCCTGTCCCAGGCTGTAGCTGGCCGCGCCCTGCGCCGGTTGCAGCCTGTCATTCATAATTTTAATCACATCGCCTAATTGCATCACCCGTCCGGCAAGGGTTAGCCCCGGCTGCGCCAGCAGGCACAGTGCGGCGTTATCTCCCGGCTCCACGACCAGCAAATTTACCTGTTCGCCAGTATCGCTAATCCATACGCTAGCGGCATCGCCGCTGCTCGGCTGCCAGCTTTGTTGATGAGTCGTGAAATGCCAGCTTTTCGGCATTTGCGGTTTCAGAAAACGAATGGCAATTAAGGCATTCAGCACTAATTCGGCACGCTGCTCTTTGTTTAATTCAATATCGCGGCATTTTTCTTCAAAAGAAAAATAGAGCGCGGCGTCATCGACGCAGAATCCCGAAGGCGCGAAGGCATCGGGCGTTAACATGCGCCGGGCGAAGCGTGAACGAAATAACATGCCATTGGCCAGATCGAGCATCATGCGGTCATGCTCTTCGTCGTAATACCAACGCC
>CABUCP010000735.1 GCA_902490055.1 uncultured Klebsiella sp.
CACACTTATTCACGATACTAATGTCTTAGCCATCATGATGGCAGGACTTACTCCTGTGACTAAAGGGATGAAAAGGAGAACATAATGAAATTTGCCTATATGTTAAGTGCTATCGCCGTTGCTGCGGCTTTATCCGCCTGTGCGAATAACTCTAACGGTAACGCTGCTAATCAGACGACGGCACCCGATCCTTATGGCATTGCCTCACTAAGCTCCTCGCAGCAACAGCCTAATGTTTCCGGGACCATCAATATTCGCCAACGCGTAGCGTTACCGCCGGATGCGGTACTGACCGTCACGTTGTCGGATGCTTCATTAGCCGATGCGCCAGCGCGCGTGCTGTCGCAGAAAGCGGTTCATACAGAAGGTAAGCAGGCGCCGTTTAACTTCGTGCTGCCGTACAACCAGGCGGACATTAAACCGAATGCCCGGATCCTGTTGAGCTCGGCGATCACCGTGAATGGCCAACTGATGTTTATTACCGATACCGTGCAGACGGTTATCAACCAGGGCGGCAACCGCGCCGATTTGGTGCTGGTGCCGGTGCAGCATGCGCCCGTACCGGTCGCCAACGATACGGCGCCAATGGCGCAGTAATCTAATGGCGCAATAAACGTCTCCATGCCCCTGTTCAGGGGCATTTTTTTGTCCTTAATAAACCCAGCGATAGTGTTGCAGGTCGATGTGCCCGCTGCCGGAGACCTGTACGCCTTCCGCCAGCAGCGCCTGGCGTTGGCGCTGGAGATCGGGGCCGGTTAGCGAAATATCGCCGTGGCGATTCACCACCCGGTGCCAGGGCAGAGTCGATCCTTGCGGTAGACGCTTCAATACGCCGCCGACCTGACGCGCCGCGCGCGGCGAACCCGCCAGGCGGGCGACATCGCCGTAGGTGGTGACGTAGCCTTCCGGAATCGAGGCGACTATCTGCCAGACCCGCTGGGGAAAGGTATCGTGGGCGTCCATCATCACTCCTTTACGCCAGAAAAGCTCAGGATAAGCGCTCGCGTACGCGCTGTATAGCCGTCAGGCGACGGTGAATTCCAGCGCCAGCCCGAGGATTTGCATACCGTGAATATTGTCATGCGAACTGTTGGCGATCAGGCTTTCCAGAAATTTCAGTCGCTGCGACTGGGCGTTGATAATCAGTTTGCCGCGTAGCGTTGGGTACTGTAGCGATGAAATGGGATAAACCACCCGACCTTTGACCTCTACGGGCAGCTTACGCAGCTCGACGTGTTGCAGTACGCCCACCGTTGAAAAAAGCAGAGCGATGGGCGTTACCGAAAGCAGCGGGGCGTTGCTGATGGAAACGAAGTCCAGCAGTAGCTCGGGGCGCAGAAAGTTCAGGTCGTGGAAAGGCACGGTGACGCCATCAATGGCGGGCATCGGCAGGGTGGTGGTGGGGCGGGGCGATTGAGTCATGCGATTACCGTAGCGATAACACGTTGAAAAAAACAGGTTAAATGAGTATGAAGGGTCGCGGTAAATTGTGCCGCGATGAGGCTCGCAATCTTACCGTTTGCAGCAAAAGAAAAGCCGTTAAGGACGGGGGTTGGCGTGAAATTCGCCGCTTTGGGCAATAAACCAGCAGCTGGACGATGTTGGCTTGCAATTCGGTAGTGCTATAGGGATAATGCGCCAGC
>CABUCP010000736.1 GCA_902490055.1 uncultured Klebsiella sp.
CATATCGATCAACCACTTAACATTGATGTAGTCGCCAAAAAATCGGGATACTCGAAATGGTATCTGCAGCGGATGTTCCGTACCGTCACCCACCAGACGTTGGGCGACTACATTCGCCAGCGCCGGCTACTGCTCGCCGCCGAGGCGCTAAGAACCACGCAACGCCCTATTTTTGATATCGCGATGGATTTGGGATACGTCTCGCAGCAGACGTTTTCACGGGTATTCCGCCGGGAATTCGACCGCACCCCCAGCGACTACCGCCATCAGATTTCCGCGTGACAACTTTCGCGCGGCGGCCGCAGCAAGATCGGCGACTTCGCCAGCCACTGCATAAATTCCTGTGGTGGCATGGCTCTGGCAAAATGCCAGCCCTGGCAATACTGCACGCCGCGCTTAAGCAGCCAATCCACCTGCTCTAACGTTTCCACCCCCTCAGCAATCGTTTTTAAACGCAGGCTGCGCGCCATATCGATAATATGCTCGGCAATCAAGTGGCTGGTGCTATTGGTGGTTAACGTATCCACAAAGGATTTGTCGATCTTCAGAATATCGACATTGAGCGAATAGAGGTTATGCAGGTTGGAATAGCCGGTACCAAAATCATCAATGGCAATTTCATAACCCGCCTCGCGGAAGGCCTGGATTACCGGCGTGGTTTTCGGCACATCAATAAAGCCCCTTTCGGTGACTTCAATTTTAATCTGTTTTACGCAGACCGAATGGCTGCGCGCTTTCTCACTAATTTGCGCAATTAAGCGCGCGGAATGAAAATCCGAGGCCGAGAGGTTAATCGCGATATACAGCTGCGGGTGCCTGGCCAGATATTCGCCGAGATCGTTGAACAACTCATCGACGACATAGTCGGTGACCTGAGCAATCATACCGGTATTTTCCGCCAGCGGAATAAACTCCGCCGGGCTCATCACCGGGCCATCAAAACCCGGCCAACGGAGTAGCGCTTCGGCGCCAACGCAGCGGTTGTTTTTAATATCGATAATCGGTTGATAATGCAGGCATAGCTGACGGCGGTTGAGCGCTCGCTGCAGTTTGTTACGTGGCGAATGGTACTGTTGACGCGTTCGCGACCAGACCATCAGGATCAAAATGCTGCAAATTAACCCCAGCGGCAGAGTCAGCGTAACCTGGTCATACAGGCTGGCGTAATAGCTGGCGCGCGAAGTAGACATGATCACCGCAATCGGGCGAATCGACGAGTGGGCGACAATATAAACCCGCCCATCCTGATTAAAAAACGCGTCTTCATGGCGAATGAGTCGATGAAGTTCCTGAGCGTCAACGTTTTTACTGATGGAGAAAAAGAGATTCGTTTTGGTATCAAAGACACCGTAAGCTAAATCTTTATCGCTGGAAATGACTGAACTATAAGAAAGCGGGTTCACCACAACAGCATAATGCCCGCGCTGCATATAGTTCATGGCGTAACCGGGATAAAACGGCGTATCGCGGTAGTAATAAATTGAGACGTCGGGCTTTTTAGTATAATTCGCCGCGGGAATTCGCCAACTCTCCTTGGGATGCACCGCTGTCGAACAGATGAACTGGTTACCGTTAGCGTAAATTAAGTCATCGACATACAGTAGGCCACGGACAATATTCAACATGTAACTCT
>CABUCP010000737.1 GCA_902490055.1 uncultured Klebsiella sp.
TCCGCCGTTCTACCGACTGAACTACAGAGGAATCGTGTGAACGGGGCGAATATTAACGACCACGCCCCGCCATGTCAAAGGTGTTTTTCACATTAGCGTTCGTTTGCCGCTTTATTCTTCACTTCGTGCAAAAAGTAACGCTTTTTCAGTGTATTCACGACTTTTCTTCCAGCTTAGCTTTCAGCCGCGGGTACTTCCACAGCCAGCGTCCGGTGATCATCCGCCGATAGAACAACAGGCCGCGTACCGCCCAGTCCAGTACCATACCCAGCCAGACGCCAATGACGCCCATGCCGAGCATGATCCCCAGCGTATAGCCCGCTACCACTCGACAGCCCCACATCCCCAGCATTGACACCCACATGGTGTAGCGCACGTCGCGCGCCCCTTTAAAGGCGCATGGCAAGGTCCACGAGAGAGACCAAATCGGCATAAACAGGGCATTGAGCCACAATAGTTCTTTAACCACCACTTTTACATCTTCTTCGCTGGTATAGAACGAGGCAATCAGGCCGGCGAATGGCGCGGTGCCCCAGGCAATTAAGGTTAGGATAATCGTCGACAGCCAGAAAACGAACCAGGCCTGACGCTCCGCCTGGCCAACCTGCCCTTTCCCCAACCGTTTACCGGTAATAATAGTGGAGGCCGATCCCAGCGCGTTACCCGGCAGGTTAATCAACGAAGCCACCGAGAAAGCAATAAAGTTACCGGCGATCACGTTGGTCCCCATACCGGCAACAAACATCTGCGTCAGCAGCTTGCCGCCGTTAAACAGCACCGACTCGATACTCGCCGGGATACCAATACCCATTACCTCCCAGATAATGGCAAAGTTAAACGGCTTAAAGTAGCTTTTCAGCGAAATGCGCAGCGCCGGGTTAAACCCAGTCATCAGCACCCAGATGGTCGCCAGTGCGCCAATGTAACGGGCAATCGTCAGGCCCAGCCCGGCACCGACAAAGCCGAGTCCCGGCCAGGAGAAAATGCCGTATATCAGGATGCTGCTGATGATAATATTGAGAATGTTCATGCCGCCGTTAATGAGCAGCGGTATTTTGGTGGTCCCCGCGCCGCGAAGCGCCCCACTACCGATTAACGCAATGGCCGCTGCCGGATAGCTCAGCACCGTCAGTTCGAGATAGGTTAAGGCCAGCGCTTTAACTTGTTCGCTGGCATCGCCGGCAACAACATCGATAATCTGTTGGCCAAAGGCGTGAATAACCACCGCCAGCACGATCGAGAACAAGGTCATGATCGCTAGCGACTGCCGCGCGGCGGCCCTCGCCCGCTTTCTGTCGCGTTTACCGAGGCTAAAGGCCACCACGACGGTGGTGCCAAGGTCAATCGCGGCGAAGAACGACATAATCACCATGTTAAAGCTATCGGCTAAACCCACTCCGGCCATTGCCTCTTTGCCGAGCCAGCTCACAAGGAAAGTACTCAACACGCCCATCAATAATACGCAGGCGTTTTCCAGCAGGATCGGTACGGCAAGGGGACTGATTTCACGCCAGTAGAGCACACGATAGCTCTTCCGCTTTTTGAACCAGGACGTGCGCGCGACGGCCTGGCGTACTGCTGAAGTGACGTTCAAGGGAGACCTTAGTGAGAAGAGTTGAAACAACATT
>CABUCP010000738.1 GCA_902490055.1 uncultured Klebsiella sp.
CTGACCGCGAAAGAGACATTGTTCCGTTATATGCTGGCAGTGGCCAGGCGAGTAAAGTCGTCGTTATTAATCGCCAACGCCTGGCATGCGCGCTCAGATGCGGCGTCCTCCGTTGTTGTCGCGGTGGGGATTATTGGCAATCTCGCCGGTATTACCTGGCTGGATCCGCTAGCGGCCTTGTTAGTAGGGGTATTGATATCCCGAATGGGTTACACTTTTGCCGCTGATGCTTTACATGATTTAATGGATCGCTCGGTCGATGCGCAAACCCAGGACGCAATACGCCATACCATCGCGGCAACCCACGGCGTGTTGGGGGTGCACGATTTAAAGACCCGCAAGGCGGGTGATTTGATTCTCATCGATGTTCATATTGAAGTACCGGGCGATCTGTCGGTGCGCGCGGCTCATGATATTGCCCTGGCGGTGCGGGAAAACGTGCTGGCGCAGCACGAGGTGCTGCAGGTGATGATTCATATTGACCCGCACAAAACGCCCGATGGCGTACTGGTCCACGTCTGATTTCTACATTCCGACTCCTGACTGCAGGAGCCAGAACTATCTTGCCGTTAATTGGCAATAACAGAGGATGATTAACGAACCTCAGGCGATTACTTTACCCCTACCGCGGACGGCGATTTTCATCGTCGCAACCGTCGCGCGTAGCGCTTCGAGTCTGAGCCGCGTGCGCGACTGGTGCGATGATTTTGCCGCGGTAGTGCGCTCGGTGGGGACCCGGATGCCGGAAGCGGGGATTTCCTGCATTTGTGGTTTCGGCGCCGAAATCTGGCCACAGCTGTTTGGCCAGCCAGCTCCGCAGCAGTTGCACCCATTCCGTCGCGTGGACAGCGGCGAGCGCGTGGCGGTCTCCACGCCGGGCGATCTACTGCTGCATATTCGCTCCGACGACATGGGGCTGAGCTTCGAACTGGCGACCCAACTGATGGATAAACTGGGAGATGCGGTGACGGTGGTCGATGAAGTCCATGGTTTCCGCTATTTCGATCGTCGGGCGATGATCGGCTTTGTCGACGGCAGTGAAAACCCGCAGGGTCGCGAGGCTGCGGACTTCACCATTATCGGCGATGAAGACCCTGATTTCACCGGCGGTAGCTATGTTATTGTGCAAAAGTATTTGCATGATATGGCGGGCTGGAACGCCTTAACCGTCGAGCAGCAGGAGCGCATTATTGGGCGCAAAAAAATGACCAATATCGAACTCGATGCCGAGGTCAAACCCACCTGTTCGCACAGTTCGTTGACCACCCTTGAAGAGAATGGCGAAGAGATTAAAATTCTGCGCGACAATATGCCGTTCGGTAAACCGGGTATGGGCGAATTTGGTACCTACTTTATCGGCTATGCGCGTAGCCCGGCGACGATCGAGCAGATGCTGGAAAACATGTTCGTTGGCCGCCCGGCCGGCAACTACGATCGACTGCTTGATTTTAGCCGTCCGGTTACCGGTAGCCTGTTCTTTGTGCCTTCGGCGACGCTACTTGAAGAATTATCCAGCCGTCAGGGCGAATAACCCTGAGAATTATCAGCCATTACCCTGATGCTAAATTTTAATTTCCCCGGCCTGCATTGCAGGCCGTATATTGCGTGACAATTAAAAAGC
>CABUCP010000739.1 GCA_902490055.1 uncultured Klebsiella sp.
CCGGAAGACAGAATGCACTTCCACGTTGCCGAAGGATCGCCAAAAGACAAGATTCTGGCGTTGGCTAAATCACTGCCCGCCGACCTGGTCATTATCGCCTCGCATCGCCCGGACATTACCACCTATCTGCTCGGATCTAACGCCGCCGCGGTAGTTCGCCACGCTGAATGCTCGGTACTGGTCGTCAGATAATCCGTCAGCCCGCCTTCAGTACGGCGGGCTTTTTTCTCACGCGGTTACTCGATTTTAAACTGCGCCTGCGGGCCGCTTTCCAGGATCGCGCCCTGTGACGTTTTAATCTGCGTTTGCGTCGCAACCCCCTTCACGTAACGGGCCTGAATCCCCTGCTGCGACGCAATGGAAATCTGGCTTAACCTGACCTCCTGCACCACAGACTCCGGCAGTCCGCTGAAGATCATCGCATATTTTGCGCCGCTGGCGGTGAGGCGAGAAATATCGATGCCTTTTATTTTCGGCGTCGAGGCGGTGACCTCGGCTTTCTCAATTGGCGTAATCAACGTGTTGCCCGTCGCCCCGGACTGGCCGCTGTAGCTGCTGGTCACCAGCACCGGGGTTTGCACATTGGTCATCGTCAAATCGCTTGCCAGCAATGGGCCGATATCGTTGCCGCGATCGCGCGCTGATTTAATGCGGATACCGTTCTCGGTATCACGAAAATCAACATGGCTGACGGTCACTTTGCCAATGCCATTCGCCGTTTCGCTACCGATAGAGATCCCGTGGCCATCGCGCATCACCGAATCGCGAATAGTAATATCCCGTGACGGTGCGGCGGTATTAGGCTTGAGTCCCGATTTAATCGCAATGTTGTCGTCGCCGGTATGAATATCCATATTACTGACGTTCACATTACGTGAAGAGACAATGTCCATGCCGTCGGTATTTGGCGATGATACCGGATTGGCGATGGTTACGTGCTGAACGTCAATGTCGGCGCTGTTGCGAATCACGATATTCCACATCGGCGAGTTAGTGAGCTGCAGATGGCTAATTTTACCGTTGCTGACATCATTAAACTCAACGAACCATGGGCGCGGCACGCCATTGGCCAGCGGGATCCCCGGGTACTTATCGGTAAACGCCCGCGGATTCCCGCCGCGCACTTCGGCGCGAATCTTTAGCGCCTGCGGCCACCAGCTTTTCTCGCCGTCGCCGTCCAGGGTTCCGCCGCCGGTAATAGCCACGTTTTTTGCGCCATTGGCGAGAATAAAAGCTTCATTGGCCTGCGCCGGGCGACCGATAAAAGCCGCCACAAACAGCCCTTCCTGATTACTGGCTTTCAGCGTCGCGCCCTGCGTCACTTCAAGCGTAATATTATCGAGCAGTTGCAGCGGCCCGCTAAGCCAGGTGCCGGGGCTCAGCGAGACCGTACCGCCGCCTTGTTGATGGCAAGATTGAATGGCCTGCTGAATGGCGCGGGTGTTAAGCGTCTGACCATCGGCCTTGCCGCCAAAGGCCTGTGGGCGACAAACCGGCGCGTCAGCATAAGCCGCGCAGGCGCTCAACGCGCCGCAGCAGGCCAATAATTTGAGGTAAGTTTTCATAATTCCCTATATTTATTAGCAAATCTTTCAGGTCTCATAAATTTAGGCCAGCA
>CABUCP010000740.1 GCA_902490055.1 uncultured Klebsiella sp.
ACCTTTTCCTCCGCGTCAGCCTTCTTCTTCCGCTCGTCTGCCGTTAACGCTGATGACGCTGGATGATTGGGCGCTGGCGACGATTACCGGTCCGGACGGCGAGAAATACCTGCAGGGGCAGATCACCGCTGATGTCAGTAGTTTGACTGCCGACCAGCATCTGCTTGCCGCACATTGTGATGCCAAAGGCAAAATGTGGAGCAACCTGCGCGTATTCCACCGTGACGGCGGCTTCGCGTGGATTGAGCGCCGCAGCCTGCGCGATGCGCAACTGACCGAATTGAAAAAATATGCCGTCTTCTCCAAAGTCACCATCGCCGCAAACGACGATCTGGTCCTGTTGGGCGTTGCCGGTTTCCAGGCGCGCGCCGCGCTGGCGCCGCTGTTCGCCGCCCTGCCGGATTCCGGTAAACCGGTAGTGACCGAAGGCGCCACCAGCCTGCTGTGGTTTGAGCATCCGGCGGAACGCTTCCTGCTGGTTACCGACGTCGACACCGCCAACCGCGTCAGCGACGCGCTACGCGGCGAAGCGCAGCTCAACAATAGCCAACAATGGCTGGCGCTGAATATTGAAGCCGGTCTGCCGGTTATCGACAGCGCAAACAGCGCACAGTTCATTCCGCAGGCCACCAACCTGCAGGCGCTGGGCGGTATCAGCTTCAAAAAAGGCTGCTATACCGGCCAGGAGATGGTCGCGCGGGCGAAGTTCCGCGGCGCCAACAAACGCGCGCTGTGGTCTCTTGCCGGTACCGCCAGCCGGGTGCCGGAAGCCGGTGAAGATATCGAGCTGAAAATGGGTGATAACTGGCGCCGCACCGGCACGGTTCTCGCGGCCGTTAAGCTGGATGATGGCCGTCTGCTGGCGCAGGTGGTGATGAATAACGATATGGAACCCGACAGCGTATTCCGCGTGCGCGACGATGCCGGCAGCCTGAGCATCGAGCCCCTGCCGTATTCGCTGGAAGAAGAGTAAGGAAAAATTCCCGGCTTGCGGCGCAAACGCCTTAGCCGGGCTACCAGGCCGCGGAATACCATAGCCACGGTAAGCGCAACGCTACCGTGGAATGTTTATCAGGACTGGCCGACGTAAAGATAAATCGCCAGGAAGTGACACACGCTGCCGCCAAGCACAAAGCCGTGCCAGATAGCGTGGTTATAGGGAATTCGTTTGCAGACGTAGAAAATAACCCCCAGCGAGTACACCACCCCGCCGACTGCCAGCAGCGTCACGCCGCCCACCGCCAGCTTCACCGCCAGTTGATAAACCACGATTAACGACAGCCAGCCCATCGTCAGATAGGTCACCAACGACAAAATTTTAAAGCGATGCGCGATGGTTAGCTTAAACAGGATCCCCAGCAATGCCAGGCTCCAGATAACTATCATCAGCCCCTTCGCCAGCGGCGAGTTCAGGCCTACTAGCAAAAACGGCGTATAGGTTCCGGCGATCAACAAGTAGATGGCGCAGTGGTCGAATTTTTTCAGCCACAGCTTCGCCCGCTGATGCGGGATAGCGTGATAGAGCGTGGAAGCGAGGAATAGCATAATCATGCTACCGCCGTATAGGCTGTAGCTGGTTATCGCCATCGCGCTGGCATTAGTGTCCACCGCCTGC
>CABUCP010000741.1 GCA_902490055.1 uncultured Klebsiella sp.
GGCTGGCGTCGTGATTTTCATGCTCATCCGGAGCTCGGATACCAGGAGCAGGAGACCTCGCGTCGGGTCGCCGGGCTGCTGGCCTCATTTGGCCTACAGGTTCACGTTGGGCTGGCCGGCACCGGCGTCGTCGCCACGCTTGAGAACGGTCCGGGGCCGGTGATTGGCCTGCGCGCTGATATGGATGCGTTGCCGATTGCTGAGCAGGGGACGGTAGAGTATCGCTCGCGACGTCCGGGGGTGATGCACGCCTGCGGGCACGACGGCCACACTGCTATGCTGTTGGCTGCCGCCGCCCATCTGGCGCAGACTCGCCGCTTTAGCGGTACCGTGCATTTTGTCTTTCAACCCGCGGAAGAGAACCTCGGCGGCGCGCGTAAAATGGTTGAGGAAGGGCTGTTTGAACGCTTCCCGATGGATGCGATTTACGCGCTGCATAACTGGCCTGGTTTGCCGCTGGGGCATGTGGCGGTGAATCCGGGGGCGATGATGGCGTCCCTCGATGCTTTCGAAATCACCCTGACCGGCAAAAGCTGCCACGCGGCGATGCCGGAAAGCGGCGCGGATCCTATCGTCGCCGCCGCGCAGCTGATTATGGCGCTGCAGACTATCCCGTCGCGCCGCCTGTCGCCGCAGGATTCCGCGGTGGTGAGCATTACCCAGATTAACGGCGGCGAGGCGATCAACGTGCTGCCGGATCGTGTGGTGCTGCGCGGTACCTTCCGCTGCCTGAGCAACGCCGTGCGCGAGCGGGTAAAAACCTTGATCGAACAGTACGTGCAGACTCAGCCGCAGGTCTCTGACGTTGATGGCCAAATTTCGTGGTATCCAGGTTATCCGGTCACCAAAAACGATGAGGCAGAGGCGCTGAAGGTGCGCGAGGTGGCGCTGGCCGAGCTCGGCGAGACGGCGGTGCGCTGGCAGATCAACCCCTCGATGGCGTCGGAAGATTTTGCCTGCATGCTGGAAGCGTGTCCGGGCGCCTACTTCTGGATAGGGACCGATGGTGATACGCCGTCGAGGCCGTTGCACAATGCCAGCTATGATTTTAACGACGAGCTGCTGGCGCCCGGCGTGGCGCTGTGGGCCGCGCTGGTGGAAAAGCTGTTGGCTGTTGAAAAAGAAACATGATCTCTTATCGTGGAAGCGGCATTCGGGAGCAGACAGCGCAGCTGTATTAGGCTGCGAATTGTTATTTGGGCTCTAACGTCGGCTGTGAGCCTCAAGCAGACTGCTAACCATCCGCTTTTTAAGCTCGACTGCTTTGGCGTTAAGAGCCGTATAGCGCCGTAATCTTTTAGCAACGCGTCCAGATGATCATCACCAGGGGAGGGCGAGAAGGATGGACATGATGGGACACGGCCATCCCGCGTCCCGGAGTACGAGGCGTTAAACCAGCTTCATCAACATGCTTAGCGGATTCAGATCCCTGAGAAAAGCCCAGACTTTTTGCAAATCAATTACGCCTGCCAACCCTAACAGTGCCAGGGTTATCAACGCCGTTGATACGGTGATGACCAGCATCAGACGCACGAAATTGCGCTGCATTTTGTCCTGCTGCTTAATACGATGTTCTTCTTTCTCAAAATCGACAATCGTCGCCACGGCTTTCGGC
>CABUCP010000742.1 GCA_902490055.1 uncultured Klebsiella sp.
CTCTCTGCAGGATTTAAAATGTTCCGCCATTCGTATCGCTAACGGTGAACACACCGGCCGCCAAATCGGTTCGCCGATTACCGACCTTGCGCTGCGCATGCTGCACGATATGACGGGAGCTGATAGCAGCGTATCCAAATGCTATTTTACGCGCGCTAAAAGCGGCGTACTGATGAAATCGGTAACCATCGCCATTCGCAACCGCGAACATCGGGTGATTGGCCTGCTGTGCATCAACATGAACCTTGATGTCCCGTTCTCGCAGATTATGAGCACCTTTATTCCGCCGGAAACGCCGGAAGTGAACTCTCAGGTTAACTTCGCCTCATCGGTGGACGATCTGGTCGCACAGACGCTGGAGTTCACCATCGAAGAAGTGAATGCCGATCGCAACGTGTCGAATAACGCGAAAAACCGCCAAATCGTACTGAACCTCTACGAGAAAGGTATCTTTGATATCAAGGATGCCATTAACCAGGTTGCCGATCGCCTGAACATCTCCAAACACACGGTGTACCTCTACATTCGCCAGTTCAAAAGCGGCGATTTCCAGGGGCTCGATAAGTAATGCGTTTTGCCATCACGGTGACCGGGCCTGCCTACGGTACTCAGCAGGCCAGCAGCGCATGGCAGTTTGCGCAGGCGGTTATTGAAGAAGGCCACGAACTGGCCTGCGTGTTCTTCTATCGCGAAGGGGTCTATAACGCTAATCAACTGACGGCCCCCGCCAGCGATGAGGTAGACCTGGTGCGTCACTGGCAGCGTCTACAGAACGAGCACGCCGTTGCGCTACATATCTGCGTGGCCGCCGCGCTGCGCCGCGGCGTGACCGATGAACGTGAAGCGCAGCAGCTTGGTTTACCGGCGCATAATCTACAGCCGGGATTCACCTTAAGCGGGCTAGGCGCGCTGGCTGAAGCATCGTTAACCTGCGATAGAATGGTGCAGTTCTGATGAAACGCGTGGCATTCGTATTTTCTTCCGCGCCGCACGGCAGCGCCGCCGGCAGGGAGGGGCTGGACGCCTTACTGGCAACCTCGGCCCTGACTGATGACCTCGGCGTCTTTTTCATCGGCGACGGCGTGTTTCAGATTATCCCTGGCCAGCAGCCGGGAAAAATCCTCGCACGTGACTATATCGCGACCTTCAAGCTGCTATCGCTGTACGACATCGAGCAGTGCTGGCTGTGCGCCGCCTCGGCCCGCGAGCGCGGCCTGGCCGCCGATACGCCATGGGTGGTTGATGTAGAAAGCCTTGAGCCAGAGGCGCTGCGCGCCCGGCTTGACGATTTCAACGTGATCCTACGATTCTGAGGCCCCGATGCTCCACACTCTAAGCGTCTCTCCGTGGCATGCCGATATCGCCGCCATGCTACGTCTGGTAAAGGCGGGCGACGATCTCCTGCTGCTCTCCGATGGCGTGGTAGCGGCTATCGCCGACGGCCGCTTCCTTGAAATCCTGCAATCCGCCCCCATAACTATCCACGCTCTGCAAGAAGATATCGAAGCCCGCGGGCTGGCTGGTCAAATTGCGGACAGCGTCGTCAGGGTTGACTATACTGATTTCGTCAGACTTACGGTCAAACATGAAGGTCAGTTGACCTGGTAATGGCGG
>CABUCP010000743.1 GCA_902490055.1 uncultured Klebsiella sp.
ACCTTCGGTGATGGTGATAATCAGCTTAATGCCTGCGTCAATCGCTTCCAGAATGGAGTCTTTGCAGAACGGAGCCGGTACGTAGATAACGGTCGCGGTGGCGCCGGTTGCTTCAACGGCTTCGCGCACGGTGTTGAACACCGGCAGGCCCAGGTGAGTGGTGCCGCCTTTACCTGGCGTTACGCCGCCAACCATCTGAGTACCATAAGCAATCGCTTGTTCAGAGTGGAATGTACCCTGGCTACCGGTAAAGCCCTGGCAGATAACCTTGGTGTCTTTATTAATTAAAACTGACATTATTTCCCCTCCACTGCGGCAACAACCTGCTGTGCTGCGTCCGTCAGACTTTTCGCTGCAATAATATTCAGGCCGCTGTCAGCCAGTTTTTTCGCGCCCAGTTCGGCGTTGTTACCTTCCAGACGTACGACGACCGGTACGTTAACGCCAACTTCTTCGACCGCGCCGATGATGCCGTCAGCAATCAGGTCGCAGCGCACGATACCGCCGAAGATGTTAACCAGAACCGCTTTAACGTTGTCGTCAGAGAGGATGATTTTGAAGGCTTCGGTTACGCGCTCTTTGGTTGCGCCGCCGCCAACGTCGAGGAAGTTAGCCGGTTCGCCGCCGTGCAGCTTAACGATGTCCATGGTACCCATCGCCAGACCTGCGCCGTTAACCATACAACCGATGTTGCCGTCCAGCGCAACGTAGTTCAATTCCCACTGCGCAGCCTGAGCTTCGCGCGGGTCTTCCTGAGACTGGTCGCGCATTTCACGCAGATCCGGCTGGCGGAACAGCGCGTTGCCGTCAGCGCCAAGCTTGCCGTCGAGGCAGATCAGGTCGCCCTGCTTGGTGATAACCAGCGGGTTGATTTCGATCAGCGCCAGGTCGCGCTCCAGGAAGATGGTCGCCAGACCCATGAAGATCTTGGTGAACTGCTGAACCTGTTTACCTTCCAGACCCAGTTTGAACGCCAGTTCGCGACCCTGGTAAGGCATCGGGCCCGCCAGCGGATCGATAGCGATCTTGTGGATCAGGTGCGGGGTTTCTTCCGCCACTTTTTCGATTTCCACGCCGCCTTCGGTAGACGCCATGAACACCACGCGACGGGAGCTACGGTCAACGACCGCGCCGAGGTACAGTTCTTTATCGATATCGGTCGCCGCTTCAACCAGAATCTGGTTAACCGGCTGGCCGTTGGCATCCGTTTGATAGGTCACCAGGCGTTTGCCCAGCCAGTGCTCAGCAAATGCGCGAATCTCTTCTTTGCTCTTAACTACTTTCACACCGCCCGCTTTACCGCGGCCACCAGCGTGAACCTGACATTTCACTACCCACGGACCCGCGCCGATTTTTGAAGCGGCTTCTTCTGCTTCACGCGGAGTAGTACAGGCATAACCCACCGGCGCCGGTAAGCCATAGCGGGCAAAAAGTTGTTTTGCCTGATATTCATGTAAGTTCATGTGTTCAGTCCATCCTTCAGGTAATAATTATCTTTAAACCTGTAGGCCTGATAAGACGCGCAAGCGTCGCCATCAGGCATCTCATCAACGCCGGATGGCGGCGCGAACGCCTTATCCGGCCTACGGTAGGTAATACTCTTACTGACTAC
>CABUCP010000744.1 GCA_902490055.1 uncultured Klebsiella sp.
TATCTTAACTGCTGGTAGAACAGGAAAATAGCGATAGCGACCATAATCAGCCCTGAAACGACGCTCACGCCTTTTGCCGCCTGCGGGCGGGTCGCCAGCACGGCGCGTGAACCATAACCAACCAACAGGTAAATCAGCGTACAGGTAATGAGGTGCATTCCGCCAAGCGCTGACATCTGCAGCGCCAGCGGCCAACTGCCGTGGGGATCGGTAAACTGCGGCAGCAGCGCGAGGAAGAGCAGGAAAACTTTTGGATTGAGCCCGCTAATACATAACCCTTTGACCGCCCACGCGTTCCAGCTGCCAGCCGACTGTTGCGCCGCGCCTGGCGCGGCCGGGTGGCGTAATATCATTACCCCAAGCCACAACAAATAACCGGCGCCAACCAGGGTGAGCGCCGATAGCGCCAGCGGGTGACCCGCGATCAGTACGCCGATTCCGGCGACAACAATAATCGTCGCCAGCAGATGGCCGGACATTAGCCCCATCACCGCCGGGATGACGCGGCGGCCGTGGATCCCGGCGCTGATGGCATAGGCCCAATCGGCTCCGGGAGTGATAATCAACAGGAAAGAGACAATCCAGAAGCTGGCGACCAGGCTCATTTCCATCGACAGCGCTCCACAACGTTAGTAGACATGTTTTGCTCACAAAATAGGTTATCGTGTGAGAAAGAATATCGACATCGGAGCGAAATGAGCTTTCAATGTTATGTCAGAAACCGGTGATTAAAGAGAAAATCTTCTAAATGGATAGCATAGATCGAAAAATTCTTGCTGAGCTACAGGCCGATGGCCGTCTGTCGATTACTGAACTGGCGGAACGGGTCAATTTAAGTCTCTCTCCCTGCCATCGACGTTTACGCGCGCTGGAACAAGAGGGGGTGATAACCGGCTATCGCGCCAATCTCGATCCCGGCAAGATGGGGTTTAACTTTCTGGCGATCGTTTTTGCCACTTTAAAAGAGGGCGATAAGAAAGCGGTGAGCGCTTTTGAAGAGGCGGTGGCGGAGATCCCGCAGATTGTGCTGGCGCAACGGCTATTTGGCGATCCGGACTATCTGATGCATGTGGTCACCCGCGATCTTCCGGCGTTCCAGAAACTCTATGATGACAAGCTGTCGGCGATGCCTGGCGTGCAGCATTTGCGCTCGACGCTGGTGATGAAGACGGTGGTGCAGGATCGTCCTTTCCCACTGGAAACGCTAAACACCGCACGTTAATGCCCTGCAGTCAGGGCATGGCGTTGTTTCAGACGCGGCTTACCATTTTTCATCACGCGCGTCGCGACGACCATCGCGGCGATTTTCGCGTTTATCTTCACGACAGCGCATGTTGCTCTTGTCGTCATTTCTTACGCATTCACGTTTTTCTTCACGCCCGTCCTGACGCGCATCCTGGCGGATATCGCGAGCGTCCTGGCGCCTTTCCGCGCGGTAGGTGGCATGGGCAGAGAGCGTCGGCAACAGCAGAGCGACGGTGAGCAGAGGAAGGATCATCTTTTTCATTATCGGAACCTTTTAATTCAAAAATAAATACCGGAAGGTTATAATTTTGGTTCGTAATCTTATGTAAATCGATACAA
>CABUCP010000745.1 GCA_902490055.1 uncultured Klebsiella sp.
GTTATCAATATTCCCATCCTTACTCCGTGTCATAAAGCCCATCCGGGTGGCGTCGCCGGGGAGATCCCATGGCGGCATGCTGGCTTCATTATACACACGTCCGGTGACGATCGGGCGGTCAGGATCGCCGTTGATAAAATCAATAACCACTTCATCGCCGACGCGGGGAATTTGCACACCGCCAAAGCCCTGGCCTGCCCAGGCGCTCGACACGCGTACCCAGCATGAGCTGGTGTCATCACCTTTGGCGTGGCGGTCCCAGTGAAACTTCACTTTGATGCGGCCATACCTGTCGGTCCAGATGCTTTCCCCCTCTGGGCCGACGACTTTCGCCGTCTGCGGGCCATAGGTGCGCGGCCAGTCGGTTCCCTGCGCCGGGCGATAGACTACCGAAGAGGGGATCACTCTAAAATGGATTTGGTGCGAGATGTCGCTATTGCCGCCGCTGGCGTAGCTGTTCTCTTCGAACAGGTATTCTGCGACGGTCGTCAAATATTCACCGTTATCGCTAAAGAAAGGCGCATTGGTTAGGGTAAACGTTGCGCCGGGAGCGATGCCCACCGCGGTGGCGGTTGCCTGAATTTGCTGATGTTCCACCTGCCAGCGTTCCTGACGGATGCGGGCATAGAATTCACCGTGTCCGTGATCGACAAACCGGCCCGGCCAGTCGTACACGTCGATACTGCCCGGGGATGGCGATGCCGGGTTCTGTCGCGCCTGGAACAGCCAGGCGTTAGGTTTACGGAAATCATAGTCATCGAGGCTGTAAATCCCCGGCGTCACGCTATCTTCCAGCGCCCACTGACCGATCCCTTCTTCAGTGGTAATACCGCCCGATGCCGTCTGGTGGTACGGAATAGCTTCATAACCGTTTACCGGTTGATGCTGAGTGGCTGAATCGGTCAACACCATCGTATGTTTATCCGCCTCGTGGCGGAAGTGGTAGGCAATCCCCTCCAGCTCCATCAGGCGGCTGATAAAGGCGAAACTACTTTCCTGATACTGGACGCAGTAGTCCCAGACGCGATAGCTCCCGCTCAGCTTATCCTCAACGTTGACCTGATATTCACTCAGTAGCGTATTGATAATCTGCGGTACCGTCTGTCCCTGGAATATGCGCAGGTTACGGTCGCGTTTCATCGGCCATAAGTCGGGTTCGACGGTCAGTTGGTAGGCGGCGTAGCGGGTGCCGCTCAATTCAACAGCGCTCACCGCCACGCGGGTAATTTTGCCGTTGAAATAACGCGAGCTCAGTGCGTTTTGCGTTGGAATGGTCACGGTGACCGGCTGACCGAGCAGTTTACTGCGATCCAGGCGCGCATCGGTGCCAAGCAGCGTTAAGCCAAGCTCGAACATTTCCGACATCGCTTCGTGTCCGGTAAGTTTCCAGAAAAGTAGCCCCTCAACGGGGAGCCGAACGGTGATCCTGTTTGACATACTATTATTCCATTCAGTGTGATTCGGGTTGCTGCAGCGCTAGCTGCGCTTCAACATGGGATTCGGCAGATCCACCAGCACCCGCTGCGGCTGCTGGCGCAAGTAGCGTAACGGGAGGGTGTTTCCCGGCTGAAAGTTTTGAATAC
>CABUCP010000746.1 GCA_902490055.1 uncultured Klebsiella sp.
CGCTCGCGGTACGTAAACCTTCGTTCCTGATTACGAACCCAGGTTCCGACCAGGGGCCACGTTTTGCAGGCTCCCCGCTGGGCCATGAGTTTACCTCATTGGTTCTGGCGCTGCTGTGGACCGGCGGGCATCCGTCGAAAGAAGCGCAATCGCTGCTGGAGCAGATCCGCGATATCGACGGCGATTTTGAGTTTGAAACCTACTATTCGCTCTCCTGCCACAACTGCCCGGATGTGGTGCAGGCGCTGAACCTGATGGCGGTGCTGAACCCACGCATCAAGCACACGGCGATTGACGGCGGTACCTTCCAGAACGAAATTACCGATCGCAACGTCATGGGCGTTCCTGCGGTCTATATGAACGGTCAGGAATTTGGCCAGGGTCGTATGACGCTGACTGAAATTGTCGCCAAAGTGGATACCGGCGCGGAAAAACGTGCGGCGGAAGAACTGAACAAACGCGATGCTTATGATGTGCTGATTGTCGGCTCCGGCCCGTCTGGCGCAGCGGCGGCGGTGTACTCGGCGCGTAAAGGCATTCGTACCGGCCTGATGGGCGAACGCTTTGGCGGCCAGGTACTGGATACCGTGGATATCGAAAACTATATTTCGGTGCCGAAAACCGAAGGCCAGAAACTGGCCGGCGCGCTGAAAGCGCACGTCAGTGAATATGATGTTGATGTGATTGATTCACAAAGCGCGGCAAAACTGATCCCGGCAGCGGTAGAAGGCGGCCTGCATCAGATTGAAACCGCCTCCGGCGCGGTGCTGAAAGCGCGTAGCGTGATCATCGCCACCGGCGCTAAATGGCGCAATATGAATGTGCCGGGCGAAGATCAGTATCGTACTAAAGGCGTGACCTATTGTCCGCACTGCGACGGCCCGCTGTTTAAAGGCAAGCGCGTGGCGGTCATCGGCGGCGGCAACTCCGGCGTCGAAGCGGCGATTGACCTGGCGGGCGTAGTTGAACACGTTACGCTGCTGGAGTTTGCCCCAGAAATGAAAGCCGATCAGGTGCTGCAGGATAAAGTTCGCAGCCTGAAAAACGTTGATATCATTCTTAATGCGCAGACCACGGAAGTGATTGGCGACGGCACGAAGGTCACCGGTCTGCAGTACCGTGACCGCGTGAGCGGCGATGAGCATCACGTTGCGCTGGCCGGTATCTTTGTGCAGATCGGTCTGTTGCCGAACACCACCTGGCTTGAAGGTACGGTTGAGCGTAACCGCATGGGTGAAATCATCATCGATGCCAAATGTGAAACCAACGTGAAGGGCGTCTTCGCCGCCGGCGACTGCACCACCGTGCCATATAAACAAATTATTATCGCCACCGGCGAAGGTGCGAAGGCTTCTCTGAGCTCATTTGATTATCTGATCCGCACCAAAACCGCATAAAAAGTCGTAAGACAATACCTGCATACCGCAAAGAGGCGCCCTGAGGGCGCCTCTTTTTTTACCGCTGGTTTCAGGAACTGTTATCTGACGACCATCACCGGGATATGGGCATGACGAATAACGCTTGAAGCATTAGAGCCCAGCAAATGGGTACTGATCGACGGATTACGTGAACCAATCAC
>CABUCP010000747.1 GCA_902490055.1 uncultured Klebsiella sp.
CATATCGATTTCAATTACAGGAAGTCTACCAGAGATGCTCAAACAGGTAGAAATTTTCACCGATGGTTCTTGCCTGGGTAACCCAGGTCCCGGTGGTTACGGCGCCATTATGCGCTATCGCCAGCACGAAAAAACTTACAGCGCAGGCTACCGCCTGACCACCAACAACCGTATGGAGCTAATGGCGGCCATCGTCGCGCTCGAAGCACTTAAAGAGCATTGCGAAGTCGTGCTGAGCACCGATAGCCAGTACGTCCGCCAGGGGATCACTCAGTGGATCCATAACTGGAAAAAACGCGGCTGGAAAACCGCGGACAAAAAGCCGGTTAAGAATGTCGATCTGTGGAAACGACTGGATGCCGCTCTCGGCCAGCATCAGATTAAATGGGAGTGGGTCAAAGGCCACGCCGGGCATCCGGAAAACGAACGTTGCGATGAACTCGCGCGCGCCGCGGCGTCCAACCCCACTCAGGACGATGTCGGCTACCAGCCGGAAAGCTAATTTCCCCCGTCGCGCCACTGCCGGGTGGCGCCGACGGCCGGGCGCAGCTGCGTTTTCGCCTTCCCGGACTTCATCGGATTGAGCGTCAACGGGATGGTCCTTTTCCTCGCGACGATCAGTTGCAAACAGCCCAAAGCCGGCAGATGGGTGCTCAACATCTTACCGCCCTGCTTCGACCAGGGCAGCACCTGATAGCGGCCATAATGTAGCACTTCAAAATTCAGCAGCGCCAGCCAGTCAAGCTGGCGCGTCATGGTAAACATCCGGCTGTTATAGGGGGCGCTTTTACGCAGTATCGGCGTTACCTTGCGCAACCCCACCAGGCTTAACGGGTTAAAGGCGGTCAAAATTATCCAACCGTCGTCAATCAACACGCGGTCAGCTTCACGTAGCAGACGATGGGGATCGCTGCACCACGGTAAGGTGTGCGCCAGTAAACAAGCATCCACCGACTTGGCGGCGAAAGGAAGATGCAGCGGGTCGGCTTTAACCTGCATTGGGCTTCCATCCAGTGAAACGTTAACCTGATGGGCGATGGCGCAAGCCTCGGTATTGATTTCCGCGCTCAGATTGCCAATCTTAAGTAGATGAAAGCCATATAATTTGGCCAGCCACGGCTTCATATGCCGTTCCAGCGATTCGCGGTAGTATTCGCCCCACGGCATACTGGACCAATGCTCTGGAGCTGTAACTGTATGAGGTATCCTTGCCGGCTTCATCGCAACCTTCCACAACGCTTTGAGAGGTAATTTATGAATCTTATCAGCATTCCTGCATTTCAGGACAACTACATCTGGGTTCTTAGCGACGATAAGCGTCATTGTGTCATTGTCGATCCGGGCGAAGCCGCGCCGGTGCTCGCGGCAATCGCCGAAAATGGTTGGCAGCCAGAGGCGATTTTATTAACTCATCATCACCACGATCACGTTGGCGGCGTGAAAGAACTACAACAAAAATTCCCGCAGTTTGTGGTTTACGGGCCGGCAGAAACCCAGGATAAGGGAACCACACGGGTTGTGGCGGATGGCGATCGCATAACTGTTTTGGGCCGCGAATTTTCTATTTTCGCCA
>CABUCP010000748.1 GCA_902490055.1 uncultured Klebsiella sp.
TTTTTTGTCATCGACTTGCTCATGCTCAATTATAAAGACGGGTATAAGTTAAGAATTATAATTCGTTTGCAGGGTACGCATTGTAATGCTTTGGTTGCCCCCTGACCAGTGCGAGCACGATCCCCGCAAACAGTAAAAAAATCCGGTAAACTTAAGGAAATCAGCTTTAAGGATAATTGCCATGACAATTCATGCAACAGATGTCGCCATCGTCGGCGGCGGAATGGTCGGCGGCGCGCTGGCGTTGGGGCTGGCGCAACACGGATTTTCGGTAACGGTGATTGAGAAAAACGCACCGCCCGCGTTTGATGCCGCCGCGGCGCCGGATGTGCGTATTTCGGCGATCAGCGCCTCGTCGGTCGGCCTGCTGAAAAGCCTCGGCGTCTGGGAGGCGGTGCGCGGTATGCGCGCCCACGCCTATCGTCGCCTCGAAACCTGGGAGTGGGAGAGCGCGCACGTTGATTTTAACGCTGCGGAACTGAAGCTGCCGGAACTTGGCTTTATGGTGGAGAACAACGTATTGCAGTTGGCGCTGTGGCAGGCGCTCGAAGCCCATGAGCAGGTGACTCTGCGGGTTGGCGCGGCATTAAGCGGACTCCAGCGCGAACCGGAAGGCGTTGCGCTGCGCCTGAGCGACGATAGCGTTTGTACGGCGCGGCTGGCAATTGGCGCCGATGGCGCGAATTCGCAGGTGCGCGAGCTCGCCGGCATTGGCGTGCAGGCGTGGCAGTATCAGCAGTCCTGTATGCTGATTAGCGTACAGTGCGCCGACGATCCCGGCGATAGTACCTGGCAGCAGTTTACCCCAAGCGGGCCGCGCGCATTTCTGCCGCTGTTTGATAACTGGGCGTCGCTGGTGTGGTACGACACGCCGGCGCGAGTCCGCCAGCTACAGGGAATGTCGATGCCCCAGCTACAGCAGGAAATCACCGCACACTTCCCGGCGCGACTGGGCCGCGTGACGCCGATGAGCGCCGGCGCCTTCCCGTTAACCCGTCGTCATGCGCTGCAGTATGTGCAGCCGGGGCTGGCGCTGGTGGGCGATGCGGCGCATACCATCCATCCGCTGGCGGGGCAGGGGGTAAATCTTGGCTATCGCGACGTTGACGCGCTGCTGGATATTTTGACCGAAGCGCGCGGGCGCGGCGAAGCCTGGTCCAGCCTGCCGATACTGAAACGCTATCAGGCGCGGCGTCGGACGGATAATTTTATTATGCAGTCGGGGATGGATCTGTTCTATGCCGGGTTCAGCAATGATTTGGCGCCGCTGCGCGTACTGCGCAATATTGGCCTGATGGCGGCGGAACGCGCTGGCGTATTAAAGCGCCAGGCGTTGAAGTACGCCTTAGGGTTGTAATCCATTGATCCCCGGCGGGGCTGTTGGTTGCCATAACGCATCGCAGCCCTCATGACGGGGAATGAGCAAACCGCAGATAGCAAAAAAGCCCACCGAAGTGAGCTTTTTTACCGTTTAGTGGCTGGGGTACGAGGATTCGAACCTCGGAATGCTGGTATCAGAAACCAGAGCCTTACCGCTTGGCGATACCCCAACAGGGTGCGTTCACAAGT
>CABUCP010000749.1 GCA_902490055.1 uncultured Klebsiella sp.
GTCTGCCAAAACGAAGGAGAAGACAAGTGACCCCAGCTTTGATTAGTGCATTTTTGACTTATACCCTGATAACCGCGCTGACTCCCGGCCCCAATAATATTCTTGCCCTCAGCAGCGTTACCTCCCATGGCTTACGCCGCAGCCTGCGGGTGCTGGCGGGGATGAGCGTCGGTTTTATTATCACTATGCTGATTTGCGCCGCTTTAACCTTTTCGCTGGTGGAGCTCGACCCACGATTTACCCGGATATTGGGATGGATCGGCGCGGTTTATATACTGTGGCTGGCCTGGCAGATAGCCAAAAGCAAACCGGGGGCTGGCGCGCTGAGTAGTACAGAGCCGGTGGGCTTCTGGGCGAGCCTGGGCCTGCAGTTCGTCAACGTTAAAATTATTCTGTACGGCATCACTGCGCTCTCTACCTTTGTCCTGCCCGTTACCCGCGAGCCGGTGTGGCTCATCAGCGTGAGCCTGCTGTTGGCGGCGATTGGCGCGCTGGGAAATCTGTGCTGGGCGCTGGCGGGGCATCTGTTTCAGCGTCTGTTTTTGCTGTACGGGCGGCAACTGAACTGGGGGCTGGCGGCGTTATTGGTCTACTGCGCTTTGCGGATCGTGGTGGAATAAAAAGGGAGCGCAGCGGCTCCCGAAAAGTGTTTAGCCGATCGTGAAGGGATCGGCATCCTGCCAGGCAGGGAACTTCTCGCGATATTCCTGCAACGCAGTCAATGACAGCTCGGCATCGAGTCGCGTCGCCTGATGCGGTTCGGCGGTGGCGATAATCTCCCCCTGCGGGCTGATGATCCGGCTGTCGCCACGGTAGTGGTGGCCGTTGCCATCGGTGCCGACGCGGTTGCAGCCGGCGACGTAGGCCTGGTTTTCAATTGCCCGGGCGACCAGCAGCGATTGCCAGTGCAGTGAACGCGGGGCAGGCCAATTAGCAACGTACAGTGCCAGGTCGTAATCGTTGTGGTTACGCGACCATACCGGGAAGCGCAGGTCATAGCAGACCAGCGGCAAAATGCGCCAGCCGCGCCATTCAAAGACGACGCGTTTATTACCGGCCTCATAATGATGGTGCTCATCCGCCATGCGGAAGAGGTGGCGCTTATCGTAGAAGTGCGTTTTACCGTCAGGCTCAACCAGTAAAAAACGGTTCACCGGCCCACGCTCGGTTTGCAGCGCCGCGCTTCCGGCGATGAGCGCATTGCTCTGTAGCGCTTTCCCCCGCATCCATTCAACGACCTCTTCCTGTGGCATCGACTGCTTTGCTGCTTCCATGGCAAATCCAGTAGTGAACATCTCCGGCAGCACGATGATATCGCGGCCACTAACGCCTTCCAGTTGACGGTCGAAATGGCGCAGGTTGGCGGGACCATCCATCCACACCAGCGGTTGCTGTAACAGCGTAATTTTCAAGCCAGGCACAGTGATGAACTCCATTATGATGAGGGCGTTAAGATAATTTTAATACCATATCAGCAGCGGGAGGCGGCATGGAATATTTTGTTAAAAAAATGCTAAGTTTGGCGGGGAGTAATAAAGAGAAAGGCGGGGAGTTCCCCGCCT
>CABUCP010000750.1 GCA_902490055.1 uncultured Klebsiella sp.
CTTTCAGGCAAGCGGAATTCGCGACTTTTGCTATCTCCAGGCAAATCTCTGAATGACAGCTTTTAAAAATATCGTGTCGTCAGCTTCAGCTTTCCTGACGAGCGATATTTTGCTACTGTCCGCCTCCCACTCATAAGGAGTCAGGTATGGAATGTCGCCCGGACTGCGGAGCCTGTTGCACCGCGCCGTCCATCTCAAGCCCCATTCCCGGAATGCCTGACGGCAAGCCGGCAAACACCCCATGCGTGCAGTTGGATGAGCACCTGCGCTGCAAGATATTTGCCTCGCCGCTGCGCCCGAAGGTCTGTGCGGGTTTACAACCGGTGGCGGAGATGTGCGGCAGCACGCGTCAGCAGGCGATGGCTTATCTTATTCATCTCGAAGCGCTCACCGCCCCCTAAACGTCTTTAATACGCCACAGACAGCCCTGGGCGAGGATTCCCATCGCCAGCGCAATCCAGAACACCGCGTGATAGCTCCAGATTTCCGCCACGACGCCCGCCAGCGAGCCGGCAATTATCCAACCGACGCGAGTGGTATTGGTATACAGCGTGGTCGCCGCCCCCGCCTGGCCCGGCATCAAATCCTGAAAATAGAGCATACCGATGCCAGCGAGGATCCCGATGTAAATCGCGTTCAGCGCCTGTAGCGCTAACAGCAGGGCCGGGGTATGGACGGTAAGCATGCCGACATAAAATAGCAACCCGGCAACGGCGGCAATACGCATCAGGAAGCGTTTGCCAAAGCGTTTAGCGTAGTAGCCGGCGATCAGCATCGTCGGAATTTCCAGCCCGGCGGCGGTTCCCATCATCAGCCCGGCCAGTTTCTCCGGCAGATGCAGTTCATTAATGATAAACAGCGGCATATTAATGATGTACAGGCTGTTGGTGCCCCACATCAGCGTGCAAATGCTAAACAGCAGCAGGGCATCGCGGCGGTTGGTGCGCGGCGCCTCAAGATGGCCAGCAGCCGTTTTCCCCTCTTTACGCATGCTTGGCAGGAACAACCAGACCATTAGCGCGCAGACGATAAACGCGGCGGCGGCGCTGAGATACATCACGGTAAAGCCGAAGCCCATCGCCAGCGCGTAGGCCAGCGGCGGGCCGATTACCCATGCCAGCGACACCTGTGCGCGCAGAATCGAGCTGAACATTACCGCCTCGCGGCCGGTTTTATCGGCATGCTCGCGGGCAAGGGCGAACATCTGCGGGTTGGCGGTAGAGCCAAAGCTGCTAAGGAAGACGCCGACAAACAGCAGAATAAAGTAGTTGCGGTTCCAGGCGAACAGTACGCAGGCCAGCACGCCCAACAGGCAGCAGACGACGATCAGCTGTTTCCGATCGCCCTTGCGATCGGAACGCCCGGCGAGAAACTGGCTCACCAGAATGCCGATGACCGCGCTGCCGGTAAAAAAGAAGCCGACCATTGCCGGGCGCACGTGCACCTCGTTAGTCAGAAACAGGCTCAGGGTCGGCGTTTGCAACGCTCCGGCGATCCCCGTCAGGAAGGCGACGATCAGGAAGGCTGAGGAGGTCAGATCAAACCCGCGGCGAGGAAGGGC
>CABUCP010000751.1 GCA_902490055.1 uncultured Klebsiella sp.
TTGCAGTAGGCCGCAGCCAAACGCCCGCCCTTTGCCAATGCCATGTTGAAAGCTGTGCTGGAATTGCTGGCGATCGGTTACGGTGAGCAGGCCCTGCACCGACGCCTTACCAAGCGTCACCTGCCGGCCGGCTTTATCTTTAAATTGCAGTACTTCCATCGCTTCTACCTGCAGGCTCGGGAAGTCAACATCAAAGCCCCAGCGACTGGCGGCGCGCTGAATAAACCACTGCGCAATATCGCTCCGGCCTTTAATTGCCACGCGCTTGCCCGTCTGTTTATCTTTACGCACCGGATTCACCTGTACCTCAAAGCGATAACGCGAATGTGAGAGAAAAGCAGCCGGAATCGATTTGCTGACGACCTCGCCGTACCGCCCATCAACCTTTGCAGACGGGGGTCTATCTGAGAGAATCAATACTTTGCGACCGTGAAAATCGCCGCCGCGGTCGGCGTAGGCGATGCCGCTCGAAATATGGCTGCACTTCTGCCGGTCTGTACGCACGTCGGAGAACAGGCTGTACACCACCCGGTGTAAGGAATAGGCATCGCTAATTTTCAACGCTTTCACCGCGGCGCGATCGAGATGCAAAGCACTCGCAAAGAGTTCAGTCATGTGAATTCCCCGCCTCATTCCCGGCAGCTTCATCGGCACGACGATAGAATTGTTGTGCCCAGCGGGCGCGGATCCGTTCACGACTGCTGCCGGAGAACCACTGCAGTTCATTAAGTAAGCCGGCAAAATCCGGCGTCACGTTGCGGCTCGCCATTAATGCCAGCAGCGGGCGCAAAATACGGCACGCTTCGCTCGTCGAGCTACAGGCCAATAGCCGCCGCAGGCGGGCTTTGGCCTGTTCAGACTGATTACCTTCGGAATAACACCCAGCAATGGCGGCCCCCAAAACGGTTGCGCCATTGCTGGCGGGTTTCGCCCTGGCCAGGGCGGCGCCAATGACGCAGTACGGCAGGCGTTGCCACTCCTTTTCCAGGTCAATGCCAAACCTCGCCAGGATTTCCCAGCTCTGATACTCGGTCGCCGGGTTGTCAGCCCGCTTAAGGCGGGCGG
Organism: uncultured Klebsiella sp.; assembly: GCA_902490055.1. GTDB lineage: Bacteria > Pseudomonadota > Gammaproteobacteria > Enterobacterales > Enterobacteriaceae > Klebsiella. The sequence continues at coordinate 1,066 of CABUCP010000751.1, forward strand.
CAAAACCATTGTCCTTAGCAATACGCTCAATCACGTAACTAACAAATCGTGTGGCTGGCGATTCGTTATCCGCGCGCTCGGCGGTAACCTCTGCAGGAATCTGATCCATTAAGATCCTCCTTAATCGACGGTGAGATATTTGGAAAAATAAGGCCGGGACTGAGCCCAGGCATCTATTTGACGGGCACTGTCGGCGGGACACAGCCGATCAAAAACTTGCCAGGCATAGCGGGCATAAATTTTCCGTAGCTGAAGGCGTGTGGAATGGTCTTTCCCGGACATAAAGCAAGCATTAATTAGCGCCTGAGCCTGGCGTTCGCAAAGCAGCCAAAATAGAGCCGTCGCTTTTTCGGCCTGCTTTGCCACAAAGGGTTGAGCCTTTCCCGCCGCCGATTTATTAATATCTGATAGCTGGCGGAAATAACGCACAACCGCGCCCCAGAGCTGTTTTTGCACAGCCTCAAGTTGCGTCATTTCAT
>CABUCP010000752.1 GCA_902490055.1 uncultured Klebsiella sp.
ACGCCATTCCTGCGATACACTGAGGGTGACGACTAAGAATGAGGCGATAAAGGATGACCCAATTTCCAGCCAGCTTATTAATTCTCAACGGTAAAGGCGCTAACCACCCGCAGTTGCGCGAGGCGGTCACTCTTCTGCGCAAGGAAGGTGTCAATGTTCACGTTCGCGTCACCTGGGAAAAAGGCGATGCCATCCGTTTTGTAGAGGAAGCCGAACAGCTCAACGTCGCGACGGTGATCGCCGGCGGCGGCGACGGCACCATAAACGAAGTCGCCACCGCGCTGGTGCAGCGCGGCAGCGCCATGGCGCTAGGGATTTTGCCGCTCGGTACGGCCAATGATTTCGCTACCAGCGCCGGGATCCCGCAGGATTTAGCCAGTGCGCTGAAGCTGGCGATTGCCGGACGCGAGGTCCCCATTGATGTGGTACGGGTAAATAACGAAGCCGGATTTATCAATATGGCCACCGGCGGCTTCGGCACCCGTATCACCACTGAAACGCCGGAAAAACTGAAAGCCGCGCTCGGCGGCGTCTCCTATTTGATTCACGGCCTGACGCGCATGGACACCCTGAAACCGGACCGCTGCGAAATTCGCGGCGAGAACTTTCACTGGCAGGGCGATGCGCTGGTGATTGGTATCGGCAATGGCCGTCAGGCCGGCGGCGGTCAGCAGTTGTGCCCTGAGGCGTTGATTAACGACGGTCTGCTGCATCTGCGTATTTTCACCGGCGAAGAGCTGCTGCCGGCGTTGTTCAGTACCCTTGCCAATCCCGATAACTCGCCGAATCTGATCGACGGCGTATCATCCTGGTTTGAAGTCACCGCCGCTCATGAAATGACCTTTAACCTTGATGGCGAGCCGCTGAGCGGCAAATCCTTCCGGATGGAAATCCTCAGCGACGCCCTACGCTGTCGTTTGCCGCCAGACTGCATGCTACTGCGCTAAAACATCAGGGCGGGATATACCCGCCCTGACAACTCTATGAATATTCTACTCCTTCCCTGACGCCGTTTGCCTTACGGGCAAAGCCGGGCTGGTCGACGCGAATAAACGGGCACAGGAAGAAGGCCAGGATATACAGGGCGGTATAAGCCACCACCACGCCGATGGTGCTGAAATACGGCAGCAACACCACCGCAATCGCCGGCGCCAGGAAGTTCGACAGCCCGGCCGACAGGTTGTAGACCGAAATCGCCGCCCCTTTATGCTTTGGCTCCAGCGCCGGGAACACCGCCGCCATCGGTACAAACGCCGCGACGAAAATCCCCAGCGCGATGGCCGGCACCAGCGCCATAGCAAAGTTGTGGCCAAAGTGCTGCGGCAGATAGTAAAACGCCAGGCTCGACAGCGCCATGCCGATACAACCAAACCAGCGCACCACCTTCATCCAGCCCATTTTCTCCGCCACGATCCCCCAGAACACGTTGGAGAAAATAGTGGTGAAGAAGAAGACCGCCCACACCTGTAGCCACTCGGAAGTGCTAAAGCCAAGCTCATCGACGAACATCAGCGGCATGATCACCGCAAAACCAAACAGCG
>CABUCP010000753.1 GCA_902490055.1 uncultured Klebsiella sp.
ACCCTATTTATTTTACTGGGGCTGGCGGCGCTCGGCTTTATCAGCCATAACACTACGGTAGCCATCTCGATCCTGGTGCTGATAATCGTGCGCGTCACCCCGCTCAACGTCTTCTTTCCCTGGATTGAAAAACAGGGGCTGACCATCGGTATTATTATTCTGACCATCGGCGTAATGGCCCCTATCGCCAGCGGGACGCTACCGCCTTCAACGCTGCTGCACTCTTTCGTAAACTGGAAGTCGCTGCTGGCGATCGCCGTTGGGGTGTTCGTCTCGTGGTTCGGCGGGCGCGGGGTGGCGCTGATGGGATCGCAGCCTCAGTTGGTTGCCGGGCTGCTGGTCGGTACCGTACTCGGCGTGGCGCTGTTTCGCGGCGTGCCGGTCGGCCCGCTTATCGCCGCCGGTATTATCTCGCTGTTTGTCGGGAAGGCGTAGCCAGGCTGGCATGATAGCGGCCCGGCGTTTGCCCGAGCCCTTTCTTAAACATGGTGATAAAGGCGGTCGTTGAATCGTAGCCCAGCGCCTGCGCGGTTTGCTGAACCGTCTGCCCGCGTACCAGCATCTGCAGCGCCAGAATCAGCTGCAGCTGGTGCCGCCAGCGGCGAAAGCTGAGCCCGGTTTCCCGGACCACCAGCCGCGCTAGATTACGCTCGCTCATCGCAAATTCGGCCGCCCACTGCGAAAGCATGTGCCAGCGCGCCGGGTCGCGAGCCATGGTATCGGCCATCCGGCGAATCTTCGGATGCCCGGAGACTGGCAACTGCAAATGTTCCTGCGGCTGCTGCGGTAACTCATCAAACAATACCTGCACCAACCGCTGCGTTGATGGCGCATCAAGCGATGGTCTTCCGCGTTCGGCAAGCGTCAGAATCAGCTCGCGAACCAGTGGCGATATTTTTAGCGTACAGCAATGCTCCGGCATCGGCGCCGCGCCCGGCTCGATAAACAGAAAGCAGATCTGCGCCCCCGGCGTGGCGCGGTTGCTATGCGGCTGTTGGCCTGGCACCCACACCGCATACAGCGGCGGCACCATCCACATTGCATTATCCACTTCACAGGTTAAAGCGCCGTGCAGGGCGAGGATCAGCTGGCCTTTGCGGTGCTGATGGCGCGGAATAAACTGCTCCTCTTCCACCACCTGAACGCGAAAAGCCAGCGCCGCTTCGCCGCCGCTATCTGGCTCATAGCCGTCTAAACCCAGTCCAATCATCAGTTTGTCCGATATTAGCGATAATCTGTCATTTTAGCTTGATTCAAACAATTAAACAGGCTATTGTTATCGCCCTGTTTATTGTTCTGAGATCGTTATGAGTGCTGTTTCTTCTTCTACCGGCGGTGGCAAACTGCTGCTGATTGTCGGTATTTTGTTTATTGCCGCGACGCTGCGCGTGACATTTACCGGCATCGCCCCGCTGCTGGATGCAATCCGCAGTGAATACCAACTGACGACGGCGCAAACCGGGCTGCTCACCACCCTGCCGCTGCTGGCCTTTGGCCTGGTCTCGCCGCTGGCGGCCGGCGTCGCCCGCCGT
>CABUCP010000754.1 GCA_902490055.1 uncultured Klebsiella sp.
CCTGTCAATTTATCCACTTCGCAGGTAGAATGCTGCCCGTTTACCTTTTTTGCGCCGTTTCGGCGCTCATCAACAATTAAGGTCTGGTCATGACGTCTACTGCTCCATCTTCTCCTCGCGTTATTACATCCTCTCCCGTCGTTGTTGCTCTTGATTATGATAACCGTGACAAAGCATTAGCCTTTGTCGACCGGATCGATCCGCGAGACTGTCGGCTGAAAGTAGGAAAGGAGATGTTCACGCTGCTGGGGCCGCAGTTTGTTCGCGACCTGCATCAGCGCGGTTTTGAAGTTTTCCTCGACCTGAAATTTCACGATATTCCGAACACTACCGCCCGCGCGGTAGCGGCTGCCGCCGAACTCGGCGTGTGGATGGTCAATGTCCATGCTTCCGGCGGCGCGCGCATGATGACTGCTGCCCGTGAAGCGCTGCTGCCATTTGGCAACGATGCGCCGCTGCTGATTGCGGTGACCGTGCTGACCAGCATGGAAGCCAGCGATCTACAGGATCTGGGGATTGCGCTTTCCCCGGCTGACCATGCGGCGAAACTGGCGGCGCTGACCAAACGTTGCGGTCTGGATGGCGTAGTCTGTTCCGCGCAGGAAGCGGTGCGTTTCAAGCAGGAACTGGGTCAGGCGTTTAAGCTGGTCACCCCCGGAATTCGTCCGCTGGGCAGCGATGCCGGCGACCAACGGCGGATTATGACCCCGGAGCAGGCGCAGGAAGCTGGCGTTGATTATATGGTGATTGGTCGCCCGGTCACCCAATCTGCCGACCCGGCGGCTACGCTTGCTGGTATTAATGCTTCTCTGAATCTGGGGGCGTAATGAGCGATTCTAATAGCCGGCTGGTTTACTCAACCGATAGCGGACGCATCGAGGAACCGAAAACCGCGCCGCAGCGGCCGAAGGGCGATGGCGTCGTGCGCATTCAGCGCCAGACCAGCGGGCGTAAAGGAAAGGGTGTCTGCTTGATTACCGGTATCGATCTGGATGATGACGCGCTGGCGAAGCTGGCCGCTGAGCTGAAAAAGAAATGCGGCTGCGGCGGTTCGCTTAAAGACGGCGTGATTGAAATCCAGGGCGATAAGCGAGATTTGCTGAAATCGCTGCTGGAAGCCAAAGGCATGAAAGTAAAATTAGCCGGCGGATAAGCTTATTTTCACGGAATAAACAACAAGGCCACGGTAAATACCGTGGCCTTAATTATTGGTAGGTGTGTGTCAGTCACTACGAAATTATTATTAATTTAATATGCGGGTGGTTATTTACCAACCTGGTGGCCGATGATGCCGCCAACCGCTGCGCCGCCGAGGGTACCCAGGGTGCTGCCGTCGGTTAATACCGCGCCGCCGATAGCGCCGGCGCCAGCGCCGATAGCGGTGTTACGGTCGCGTTTAGACCAGTTGGAGCAGGCGCTCAGAGACATTACTACAGTGACGGCCAGTACGGCTGCAGCCATTTTTTTGCTCATTGAAGTCATCATATTTTTCTCCTGAATAATCTATTCATGGATACAACTTCCTTTT
>CABUCP010000755.1 GCA_902490055.1 uncultured Klebsiella sp.
GCAGAATAAAGCTCAACACCAGGGTGATGATCAGATAGATAACGGCAACGGCGCTCCAGATTTCCAGCGCGCGGAAGTTACCGGCAATGATCTCCTGGCCCTGACGGGTCAGTTCGGCGACGCCGATAACGATAAAGAGCGACGTATCTTTGATGCTGATAATCCATTGGTTGCCCAGCGGCGGCAGCATGCGGCGCAGCGCCAGCGGCAGGATGACGTGACGGATGGTCTCACGGCGTGAGAGGCCCAGCGCCAGGCCCGCTTCGCGAAAGCCCTGATGGATAGACAGCACCGCGCCGCGGGTGATTTCCGCGATATAGGCGCCAGAGTTGATCATGATAGTCACCACCGCGGCGGTGAACGGGTCGATGCGCAAATCGCTAAATGCCATCGGCAGCGCGAAGTAGATGAACATCACCTGCACCACAATCGGCGTGCCGCGGATGATTTCAATAAATACCAGCGCGATGTGGTTGGCTATCCAGCCGCCGAAACAGCGGGCAAAGCCGGCCACCAGACCGATGATTAAGCCGCCAACCAGGCCGATGACCGAAATCAACAGCGTCATTTTGGCGCCTTCCAGCAAAATAGGAATGGCAGGCCAGATGGCACTCCAGTCAAACTGCATAATGTGTTCCTGTTACTGTTACCGTGTTGAAAAGCAGAAGGTTATTTCTGCGAATACGGCGCCGGGAAAACCTATTCCCGGCGCCGTGGAACCCCGCAGCGCGATGGCCGCGAGGAGAAGGCCTAATAATTATTTTGGTTCAGTACCGAACCATTTTTTATAAATTTCGTTGTAAGTACCGTTTTCACGCAGCGTTTTCAGCGCGCCGTTCACTTTTTCACGCAGCTCGTCGCTGCCTTTCGGGAAGGCAATACCGTAGCTCTGGGCTTCCAGCGAATCGCCTACCGCTTTGAACTTGCCCTGACCGGCGGTTTTGATGAAGTACAGGATGTTCGGCGTATCGTGCAGGACCGCATCGGCGCGACGGGTACCCAGCTCCATATAGGCGTTATCGATATTCGGGAACTGGCGCAGGTCCTTGGTTTTGATATTAGCTTTCGCGTAATCAACGGAGCCGGTCCCGCTCTTCACTGCGACGACTTTGCCGTTCAGATCTTTTACATCTTTAATGTCGTTGTTATCGGCGTTAACCATCACCAGCAGGCCGCTTTTGTAGTAGCCGTCGGAGAAGTCGATCGCTTTTTTACGCTCGTCGGTAATGGTGATCCCCGCCAGCGCGAGGTCGATGTTTTTGGTCTGCAGCGCGGGAATGATGCCGCTGAAGTCCATCGGCTTCAGGGTGTAATCCAGCTTCAGCTCTTTGGCGACCGCGGCCCACAGGTCAATATCGAAGCCGACGTATTTATCACCTTGCTTAAATTCAAACGGAACAAACGCCGTATCGGTGGCGACCACCAGTTTTTTATCAGCGGCATGGGACGAAACCGCAAAAGCCAGGGTCAGTGCAGCCAGTGAAACTTTTAATACAGACTTCATAGTATTTCCTTTTTTATCCA
>CABUCP010000756.1 GCA_902490055.1 uncultured Klebsiella sp.
CATTGCGTTATGATTTGTTGTCATTACGGTTGAATGGTTGCCGGGCTGCGTTTTCTTGCGTCGAAATTTCTTCTTTATATTGATTGTGCGAATAGATTGGCTCTTTTTTTGACCTGCTGCTACGGAGATACTTCGTCCGCTGGCGAAGCATCTATGGCGGCCTACGCGTTACAGTGCGGCTTCATCAGTTGCTGGAGGAATAGAGGATGATTGCGATACTCTTTGAAGCGCAGGTCACGGCGGCGCAGCAGGAACGATACTTAACCCTGGCGGCGGAGTTGAAACCGCGGCTGGAAACCATTGACGGCTTTATTGCCATCGAGCGTTTTCAAAGCCTGGGTGCGCCGGGGAAGATTCTGTCGCTGTCGTGGTGGCGAGATGAACAGGCGGTTGCGGCCTGGAAGCGTGATATTTGTCATCAGGCAGCGCAGCGGGAAGGGCGCGAGTCTATCTTTGCCAATTACCAAATCCGCGTGGCGCAGGTGTTGCGTGAATATTCGATGTCGTGCCCGCACACGGCGTAACTAACCCTATCCGGAGGCGCTATGTTGCAACCTGCCGTGGTGATTAACGATGATGAAGCGCTGGCCGTCGCTATGGCGGCGGTCGCCGCCGCGATGGCCGACCCGTCGCGGGTGAAAATGCTCTGCGCATTAATGGACGGCCGCGCGTGGACCGCGACCGAGCTTTCCTGCGCGGCGGAGATTTCGCCGTCAACCGCCAGCGCCCATCTTAGCCGCCTGGTCAGCAGCCGGTTGCTGGTCTGCCTGGCGCAGGGGCGGCATCGCTACTATCGCCTGGCGGGCGGCGATGTGGCCGGGCTGTTGGAAAATATGATGGCGATGGCGGGCAAAAGCGCCGTGTCGTTGGCCACGCGCACGCCGGGAACGCTGCGTATGGCGCGTACCTGCTACGATCACCTGGCCGGTGAGGTGGCGGTAGCTATCTATGATTTTCTACAGCAGGAAGCCTGGCTTACTGCTGACGGTACGGCGCTGACTACCCTGGGGGAAGCTCATTTTTCCCGTTTAGGGATAACCCTCGACGCGGGGAGCCGCCGTAAAGCATGTTGCGCCTGTCTTGACTGGAGCGAGCGCCGCTTCCATCCTGGCGGTGCCGTAGGGGCCGCGCTGCTGCAGTGGGGCGTGCAAAAAGGCTGGTTTACGCTGACGCCGGGTTATCGGGAAGTCACCATTAGCGAAGCGGGTAAGCGAGCGCTGGGTCAGCACTTTGGTTTGGCGCTGTAGACGCGATAACCCAGCGCTCGTTCAGCATTGATTCATATTGACGATCTGCTTATGCATCACCTGCGAGCTATTCATGCCCAGCTTTTTCATGATGTGAATGCGGTGGCTGTGTACCGTCTTATGGTCGATATTGAGCAACGATGCAATGCGTTTGTTGTTGTTGCAGGCGATAATAAGTTCCAGTACCTGAAGCTCTCGGGCGGTCAGCTTACGCTGGGTGCGCAAATACTGAGGCTGCGGGTTTTCTTCTTGCGTTCTGGTAATTGCTGAGAA
>CABUCP010000757.1 GCA_902490055.1 uncultured Klebsiella sp.
ATTAAAAATGGCGATACCATAAACTATAGCGATTCAAGGATGAGCTTAATTAGGATTTATGGCGGAAGTAAAAAAAGCCGACGGCTGAACGTCGGCTTGGATGATTTGCTTCGCGAATTATTTATCGCGATTTTCCAGGTTCTCAACCTGCGGTAAACCGGTTGCCGAAGAGGCGCTCAGTAAACCGGACTGCGCGTAACCGAACAGCTTCTCGCGGGTATCGGTAATATCGAGGTTACGCATGGTCAGCTGGCCAATACGGTCTTCGGCGCTAAACATGGAATCCCCTTTTTCCATGGTCAGACGTTCTGCTTTGTAGGTCAGGTTGTCTGAAACGGTGTTGAGGATCGAGTAGTCGTTGCCGCGACGCAGTTCTAGAGTGACTTCACCGGTGACCTGGCTTGCTACCCAACGCTGCAGGGAATCACGCAGCATCAGCGCCTGGGAGTCGAACCAGCGGCCCTGATACAGCAGGCGGCCAAGCTGACGACCGTGAGCGTGATATTGCTCGATGGTATCTTCGTTGTGGATACCGGTCAGCAGACGTTCGTAGGCGATATGCAGCAGCGCCATCCCCGGGGCTTCATAGATGCCGCGGCTTTTCGCTTCGATGATGCGGTTTTCAATCTGATCGCTCATACCCAGACCATGATGACCGCCGATGCGGTTGGCTTCCAGCATCAGTTCAACGTCGTCGCTGAAGGTTTTGCCGTTCAGCGCCACCGGATGGCCCTGCTCAAAACGCACGGTCACTTCTTCGGCGGCAATTTTGACGTTCTCGTCCCAGAACTTCACGCCCATAATCGGATTGACGATTTTCATGCTGGAGTTCAGGAACTCGAGGTCTTTAGCTTCGTGCGTGGCGCCCAACATGTTGGAATCGGTGGAGTAGGCTTTCTCGACGGACATTTTATAGTCGAAGCCGCAGGCGATCATAAATTCGGACATCTCATGGCGACCGCCGAGCTCATCGATAAAGTCGCTATCCAGCCATGGTTTGTAAATCTGCAGTTCAGCATTGGTCAGCAGGCCGTAGCGATAGAAACGCTCGATGTCGTTGCCTTTATAGGTGCTGCCGTCGCCCCAGATGTTAACGCCGTCTTCTTTCATCGCCGCAACCAGCATGGTGCCGGTCACCGCACGACCCAGCGGCGTGGTGTTGAAGTAGGTCAGGCCGCCGGTGGTGTTATGGAATGCGCCGCACTGGATCGCCGCGATACCTTCCGCGACCAGCTGTTTACGGCAGTCGATCAGACGCGCGTCTTCAGCGCCATACTCTTTCGCACGACGAGGAATGGCATCGTAGTCGTCTTCGTCAGGCTGGCCAAGGTTGGCGGTATATGCATAAGGAACCGCGCCTTTTTTACGCATCCACAGCAGGGCGGCGCTGGTATCCAGTCCACCAGAGAAAGCAATACCAATACGTTGACCAACCGGGAGATGCTTAAGAATCGTCGTCATAAAATAAAACCCTGCATCTAACTGTTCCTGTACATAGGCTTTCGGTGTGCCAT
>CABUCP010000758.1 GCA_902490055.1 uncultured Klebsiella sp.
GGTGCTACTTGGCCCCCAGGTGAAATACATGCTGAAAATGCTTAGCGAAAAAGCCGCTCCGCTGAATATTCCCGTCCAGCCTATCGATATGATGGATTACGGGATGCAGCGAGGCGATAACGTTCTGGATTATGCCCTGTCGCTGATCGTCGCGGCGCACTAAGAGGTGTTCAAATGAGTTCTCTGTATCAGTCGATGATTGCCGTGATCGAGCAGTCTATTACTCCGCTGGCAGGACGCCTTGGGCAACAAAAATACGTTATCGCCATCCGAGATGGCTTTACCGCCGCATTGCCGTTCATGATCATCGGCTCTTTTATGCTGGTTTTTATCTTCCCGCCTTTCTCGCCGGAAACCACTAACGGTTTCGCCCGCGGCTGGCTGGATTTTTCCCAGCAGTACCGCGAACAGCTGATGCTGCCCTTTAACCTTAGCATGGGCGTGATGACGTTCTTTATCTCTGTCGGGATCGGCGCCAGCCTCGGACGCCAGTTTCAGCTTGATCCAGTGATGTCCGGCCTGCTGGCGTTTATGGCCTTCCTGCTGGTCGCCGCGCCGTATGCCGATGGCAAAATATCCACCCAGTATTTGTCCGGTCAGGGCATTTTTACCGCCCTTATCACCGCCATTTACTCCACCCGCGTTTACGCGTGGCTGAAACAGAACAACATCACCATTCGTCTGCCGAAAGAGGTGCCGACCGGCGTTGCCCGTTCATTTGAAATCCTCATTCCAGTGCTGGTGGTGATCGCCACCCTGCATCCGCTGAACCTGTTTATCGAAGCGCAAACCGGCATGATCCTGCCGCAGGCGATCATGCATCTGCTGGAACCGCTGGTCTCCGCCTCCGATTCGCTGCCGGCGATTCTGCTGTCGGTGCTGATGTGTCAGATTTTCTGGTTCGCCGGGATCCACGGCTCGCTTATCGTCACCGGCATTATGAATCCGTTCTGGATGGCCAACCTGTCGGCAAACCAGGCGGCGCTGGCGGCCGGGGCCGCGCTGCCGCACGTCTATCTGCAGGGTTTTTGGGATCACTATCTGCTGATCGGCGGCGTCGGTTCGACCCTGCCGCTGGCCTTCCTGCTGCTGCGTAGCCGGGTCACGCATCTGCGGACTATCGGCAAAATGGGCATCGTGCCAAGCTTCTTCAACATCAACGAACCGATTCTGTTTGGCGCGCCGATCATCATGAACCCAATGATGTTTATCCCCTTCGTTTGCGTACCGATGATCAACGCAGTGCTGGCTTACGGCGCAACGCGTCTCGGCTGGCTGAGCCAGGTGGTTTCGCTGACGCCGTGGACGACGCCCGCGCCAATTGGCGCCTCTTGGGCGGCCAACTGGACCTTAAGCCCGGTGGTGATGTGCGTTATCTGTATGGTGATGTCGGCGGTGATTTATTTGCCCTTCCTGCGCGCCTATGAACGTTCGTTAATTAAAAATGAAGTCGAAAAGGCGAAAAGCGTCGCACCTGTCGCCGGAGCCGTTAGCCAGTAATTATTATATTAG
>CABUCP010000759.1 GCA_902490055.1 uncultured Klebsiella sp.
GCAGACCGCCGAAGGGGCCAAAGGTGTCGAGCAGATTGACTTTGTCCCAGCGGGTGGCAAGCGCCGGCGACAGGTCATCCCAGAAATAGGCCAGGATGGTGGAGCCAATGACGTTACCCAGACCGACCCACCAGTAGTGGACCTGACCTTCCACGGCGCGATACATCCAACCGGTTTCGCAACCGCCGGCGAGTACGATCCCGAAACCAAACAGCAGGCCGCCAATTACCGCGTTCGGGCCAGCCCACATAATTTTAGGCTCCATGCCGAGCTGTACATAGCTGAAGATACCGATGGCGCTAGCCGCCATCCCGAAGATAATCGCTTTTGCCATATAGGTGCGTCCGGTGACCCACATATCGCGAAAGGCGGAGGTAAAACAGATTTGCGCCCGCTCAATCAATAAGCCAAAGCCGACGCCGAACAGCAGCGCAAAGCCAAGTTTCGGCTGATTGGCGGCGGTCAACAGACCCCAGCCGATCATCGCGGCAAACACCAGCATCCCGAGGCGGAAGCGGCGGCGGGCCTGCGCCGGTTTTTGCGTCAGCGGCGAGGCGGCGGACACTTTCTGTATTTTGACCGGAATACGGAAAATAGGCAGCAGCGTAAAACGCGCGCCGAACCAGGTACCGATGGCGGTAGCAATTGCGAAGAACCAGGCGTGCAGGGAAAACTGCGGAATACCGGTAAAGAAGGCCGCCAGGTTACAGCCCATCGCCAGACGCGCGCCAAAACCGGCAATAATGCCGCCGGCGACCGCCTGAAAAATACGGATACGGCTGCGCGGCATACGTAATTTAACGTTATTGGCCCACAGCGCGGCGGCCAGACAACCGCCAAACATGCCAATAATCATCATGCCGTCGATGCGGGTCAGCGGCGTGCCATCAAGATGAATTAACTTATAGTAGCCCCATTCCTCGGCTGGAACGCCAACCAGCTGCAGTAACTGGCCGCCCCAGCGGGTAAATTCGCCGGTGACCGCCCAGAAGGTACCGGTAATGCCAAAATAGTAAGTGGAGAGAATACCGGCGGCGATCACCGCAGGCGCAGGCGACCAAAATTTAATTAGCCAGGCTTGTTTGAATTGTTGCCATGTCATAGAAATGCCTCTGAACTCAGAAGGTAATTCGCCCCGAAAGGGCTTGAAGAGCCGCGATAATACGCCGCTTAGCGCGGCAAATCGCTCGATGAGATCAAAAGCGGGAAGATTGACTCATGAAAAAGGCCACCAGTCATGGCGGCCTTAAATCAACAACGCTGGAATTAATTGAAGCCCAGACGAATAAGATTGAGCGGGCAATGCAATTCATTGCTGCCGTTTAACTCTACGCACTCACTGCGGCGCAGCTGCTCGCTGGTCTTTCCGGCGCCGTGAATGGCCTTAATCACCCCCGTCGCGCCACTGTCGGCCACCATGACCAGGCTGCCAGTATCAATAGCATTACGGTTACGATCGTAGGTCTTCATCATTTCCTCCTCTGCATTGTCATTGGGACG